>JBDSAR010000655.1:0-3997 GCA_039922035.1 Chthoniobacteraceae bacterium | reverse complement strand
GGCGACACATGCGTCGGTTATCGCGACGCTTTTTACATCACGGGAGCGGCGTCTCCTCTGTAGCGGAGCAGTGGCACGCGGAACGCAAAGAGGAGTGTGTGAAACCAACCGCACACCATGATCTACTACCGCTTCGACACCCAGAATTCCGATGAGTCCCGTCCGCCAGCCATGGCCCGCGCGCCCCTGCCCACCGGCGAACCGACCGACGAACAACTCATGGAGCGCATCCAGCAAGGCGACGAGGATGCCCTCGCCGCGCTGCACCGCCGTCATGAAGGGCTGATTCGCGCAGTCATCAGCCGCATGATTTTCGACGCTCACGACGTGGATGAACTCGTCCAGGAATGTCTGCTCGAAGTGTGGCGTCATGCCGCCAATTACGAGGTCGGCAAAGGCCGCGCACTTGGATGGATCGTGACCCTCGTCCGCCGCCGCAGCATTGACCGCATCCGGCGCAAGATGGCCTACGGTCGCGCGCAGGAGCGCTTCCGCGAGGAAGTCGCGGGCGACTGTGATTCCTCCTACGCAAGAGCCGACGAGGAGGTCGCGGAATGCGACCGCGCAGAAGCCATTTCGCGTCTGCTCGCCAAACTTCCGGAACCGCAGCAGCAGGCTGTGCATTTCGCCTTCTACCGCGGGATGACACAGCGGCAGATCGCCGCCCACACCGGCATCCCACTCGGCACGATCAAAACACGGATCGAGCTCGCGATGCGCAAACTGCGCTCCTCCGTGCTGGCCTTCGGAGAATTGCACGAGCCCATGTCAGTGACAGTCTGACGGCGCCCGGTTGCGTTCAGACCGTCAAACCAAACTGCCGGATCTTCGCGTAGATCGTCGCGCGATGGATGCCGAGCAGCCGCGCGGCCTTCGCCTTGTTTCCATCCGCCTTGCGCAAGGCCTCGATGAATGTCTCGCGCTCCGCATCCACGAATGACCCGGAGGTCCCTGAGCGGATCGCCGGCGACGGCGCGAGATCCGGCGTCCGGATTTCCCGCGGAATATGCCGCGCGCCCAGCACCGGCTCATCGCAGAGCACCAGCGCGTGCTCGATGGCGTTCTGCAATTCGCGCACATTGCCCGGCCACGGGTAGGCGCGCAGCAGTTCCAGCACCTCGGGGTCGAGTTTCGGCACCGCCTTGCCGAGTTGCTGCGCAAAGTGCCGCAAAAAAGTATCCGTGAGCTTCGCGATGTCCTCGCGCCGTTCGCGCAGCGGCGGCACTTCCATCTCGAAAGTCTTCAGCCGGAAATACAGGTCCTGCCGCAGCCGCCCCTCCTGCACCGCGACCGCGGGCGGACGGTTGCACGCGGCGACGAGGCGGAAATTCACCGGCAGATTTTTCGTGGTACCCAGCGGACGATATTCGCGATCCTGGAGCACGCGCAAAAAACGGGTCTGCAGCTCGACTGGCATCTCCGTGACCTCGTCGAGGAACAGCGTGCCGCCATCCGCCTCCGCGACCATTCCGGGAAAAGCGGTGACCGCACCGGTGAACGCACCCTTCGCGTAGCCGAACAGCTCGCCTTCGATCATGTTCGCGGGAAACGCACCGCAATTCAGCTTCACCATCGTCGCACCCGCACGCGTGCTCTGCTCGTGGATCCGGCGCGCGATGACTTCCTTGCCCACGCCGCTCTCGCCGGTGAGCAGCACATTCGCCTCGCTCGGTGCGACGCGCGCGATGAGTTGCGCCAGGTCGCGCATCTGCTTGCTGATCGTGACCGGCGCGAGCTGCTCCTCCGCCGCGCGGAGCCTGTGCTGCAATTGCTCCTTCTCCTTTTCCAGCACCACCGTCTTCGCCACGAGCGCCTGCTGTTCCAGTGCGCGGTGGCAAAGGCTCACGAGTTCCTCGACCGCGTATGGCTTCGACAAAAAATGAAACGCACCGAGCTTGATCGCCTCAATCGCGTTCGCCAGCGAATCGTTCGCCGTCAGGATGATCACCGGAAGCTCCGGCTGTGCGGTCTTGAGTTCCTTGAGCACCTCCAGCCCGTCCGCATCGGGCAGTCCGAGATCGAGCAGCACGAGATCGGGCTTCAGCTCCAAAACTTTCCTGCGCCCCTGCGACGCGTTCGGCGCGATCTCGACGGCAAACTTGTTCCTCTGCAACACCGCCGAAAGCGTCGCCTGCACGGTGCGCTCGTCATCAATCACAACGATCAACGGCGGCGACGGACCGAACCCGGCCTGTGGAGGAGTCTTCACGTGGGCGATGATACCTCCCGTTGGAGAAACGGAAAGCAAAGAGCGGCGGGGCTTCGCGAGCGTCCGGCACCGATCCGCGTCCAGGGTGTGCCTGACGCGACTTGGGCAAAAGTCATCCCACAGTCCGGTGGGATGACAAATTTAGTATGCCCGCACGCGGCCCGACACGCCGTCTTCGGTGCTCCCTCCTGCGGAGAGGCCGTGACTGTGGCCACCGTGCCCGACGGAAGCGCCGACGCGGGATGTGCAGCCGGATTGGACGACGACGAGAACCGCGATGGCGATGAGTGCGAGGATTGTTTTCATGACCCGTGATTCGCACCGCACGGCGTGTTTGCGTGTGTCGTTGATTGAAAGGACGGGAAATCTGCCGCCGCCATTGGCTGCCAGCTTCACTTACCGATCAGGAGACACACGCCCGCGGCGATCGCGAGAATGGGCGTCACGATGCTGAGCTGTCCCAGCGAAATTCCAAATGCGCCGATGACTCCGATGAGGATTAGGTAAATGGCGAGCAGTAGCATTCCGATGTTCTTTTTCATGTGATTGGGGACTGAGGGTTCGTGGTTACAGACGTGCAAGTTCGGTGCGGATTTCCTCCTTCGTGCGACCGAGTTTCTGTTGCAGGCGGCCGAGCAATTCCTCGTCCTTGCCTTCCACAAAGGTGAGATCGTCGTCGGTCAGGGTCGCGTACTTCTGCTTCAGCTTGCCTTTGATTTCATGCTAGGTGCCTTTGAGTTCGAGTTTGGTCATAGCATTCTGGATTTCGCACTCCCGACTACGCTTGGACGGGTATAAGTCTTGGGGCGGCAAGACTCGGCACGCTCGTATTCGATGCCGCGGCCAGTGGCTTGTCGCTCTCAGCGGGCGTTGCCGGCGATCCGATCGCGCGAAAGTTTTCGTTGATGAACGCGGCCAACCGCTTGCCGGCGGCATGAATGTTCTGCAAATCCGGCACGAAGCCGTCCTGGCCTTGTTCGTGCGCCTGTTCGATCAGCATCACGGAGTAGCCGATGATCGGATCCAGCTCCGTGCGCAGGTCATGGAGCAGGGTCGCTGGCAGCGCGTGCCGGGCATCTTCGCCTGCCGGATGTTGCGGATTAGTCATGGCGCTTGTTTTCCCGCGGAAGCCGTTTCCCCCGGTCTCAATAGCGTCTCGATCTTGCCGAGCAGGCGCGGCAGCTCAATCGGCTTGGTGTCGTAGTCGTCGCAGCCGGCTTCGAGGGCTTTTTGGCGGTCGCTGGCCATGGCGTGCGCCGTGAGGGCGATGACGGGAATGTGCTGCGTGGCGGCGTCGGCCTTGAGCCGGCGCGTAGCCTCCCAGCCGTCGAGCACTGGGAGGCTCATGTCCATCAGGATCAAATCCGGCGCCTGGGTCCGGGCCATCTCCACGCCGCTCGGGCCGTCCATCGCCAGCACGATCGCGTAGCCTTTGCGCTGGAGCCGGCGCGAGAGCATGTCGCGGTTCATCTCGTTGTCTTCGACCAGGAGAATTTTGGGCATGGTGCGGTGAATGACGTTCAGGGAGAAATCGCGCGCGGGGCAGCGCTGCCGTCAAGCATTTTGCGTAACTCGCGCAGCAACGCCCCGCGAGAGGCCCCGCCCTTTTGGAGGATCGTCTCGACCTGGCCAGTGAGCCGCTGCCGTTCCTCGCCGGTGACGTCGTGCGCCGTCAGCACCACGATGGGAATCGTGCGCCACTCCGGGTGCTCGCGCATCCGCGCGGCAAATTCGAAGCCGTCCATCACGGGCATCATCAGGTCCAGCAGGATCAGGCAGGGGCGCTCC
>JBDSAR010000654.1:0-9107 GCA_039922035.1 Chthoniobacteraceae bacterium | reverse complement strand
GCCGGGCAAATTTGTGACCAATGCGCTGAAGCGCTGGCAGCGTGCGCATGCGCTGCCGGAGACCGGCGTGGTGGATGAAAACGTGCCGCTCGACAGCGTGTATCCGGTGTACACCTTTCACACGGTGGCGAAGTCGGACATGAAGTTTGTCGGCGACCTGCCGCGCGCGACCGCCGAGCAGTCGCATCGGAAATTCCTGCCGTATCCGGGCTATGCGGATTTTCTCGCGGAGCGCTACCATTGCTCGACGGATTTTCTCGCGAAGCTGAATCCCAAGATGAGCTTCAGCAAGCTGAAGCCGGGCGAGCAGGTGCGTGTGCCGAATGTCGCGCCGTTCAAGGTCGAGGACATGCCGGGCACCGGGAACCTGCCGGAGGTCGAGGAATACAAGTCGCGCCACATCGTCATCACGCGCAAGGACACGATCCTTGAGCTTTTTGAAGGCGACAAACTGATCGCAGCCATCCCGATCGCGCCCGGTTCGCCGGCACACCCGACACCGCCCGGCAAATGGCACATCGTCGGCATCGCATCCATGCCGACCTTCCGCTGGGACGCGGGCGTGCTGAACCGCGGCGTGCGCACGAGCAATTTCTACATGCTGCCCGCGGGGCCGCGGAACCCCGTCGGCGTCGCGTGGATCGGCCTGAACAAGGCGGGCATCGGCATTCACGGGACGAACAATCCCTACAGCATCGGCTCCTTCGCCAGCCACGGCTGCATGCGCACCGCCAACTGGGACGCCTCGCGGATCTGCCACATGGTGACGGCGGGCGTGAAGGTCGAAATCAAGTAGGGTGCGGCTTTCCCGCGCCTACTGCGCCACGGGAGCGGGATCCTTGCCGGCCGCTGGAGTTGCCTGCTCAGGCGCGGGTTCTCCGAAAAAAAGCGCGCGATCGTTCTGATATTCGGGCTTGCGGCTGACGGCATCGTCCATGAGCGCCTGGCCTTCGTTCGTGAGTTGCGTGAACAGGCAGAACACGCTGGCCTGCCATTCGCGATCCGCGAGCGCAGGCTGCGGCAGCGCCGGACGCATGAAAGTGCGGGCCATCTGGAGGACGCTCTGGGGACTGATGTCGCTCCATTTCACGGCGGGCAGCGTGCCGAATTGCACGCGGATCTCGAGCTGCTGATCGTCCGCACGGGAAGCGGTGCCGAGAAGTTTCTGGCCGTTCTTTTTCACCAGCAGGGAAGGGCAGCCCGCGACGTTGATGTCCTCGATGAGGCGCCTCTTGAATTCGACGAGCCATTCCACGCGTCTGGTGAGCAGCTCGCGTTCGCTGATCCCGCGATCCGATTTCACATCCACGGCGCGGATGACCGCGACGGATTCCGTGAAACGGTAGTTCCCGGTGAGTTCCTTGATCTGGAGCTTGGCGGCGGTAAGCAATTTCTCCTCAAGCGCTTCGGCCTCGGCCTGCTTCTGCCTCATCGCCTGCTCCGCCGCAGCGAGGGCCGCCGTGACTTTTTCCCCGGCATCGCCTTCCAATGTCTTCAGTTTCTCGGCGAGCTTTTTTGAGCGCATCCGGCCACTGGCCTCGGGGATTTTTTTCAGTGCGGCCTCGGCGATCTTTGGCGCGGTGGCGGCCTTTGCGACATCCTCGGCGATGTCGCGGTACGTGCCGAAATCCGCGAGATACCGGGTGACCATCGGGCGGTAATCGGCCACCCACTCGTCATCGCCCTCCGGCACCGCCATCTGGAAGCGCCGCAGGAGCGCGACGCCGTTCTCGAAATCCCCGGCCTCCCAGTGCTTCAGGCCTCCGATGAGGATGGCGAGGGACTCATAGGTCGTCGTGCCGATGTCTTCCCACTTCGGCTCGTCCTTCTCCTTGCCGGAGGCGATCTGTGAGAGCTGGCTGAAAAATGCGACGAGCTTCGCATCGAGGCCGATGACGGTCGGCGTCGCGCGTTCGGAGAGCGTCTTCAGGATCGCGCGGGCCGGGCCGGGCCGTCCTGCAAAATATTCCGCCAGGCCGCCGTGGACGGCTGTCCAACTGTTCTTCGGCTCAGGCAGCCGGCCCTCTTCATACAGGGCCTGGAATGTCTTTGCCGCGTCGGCGAAATGCTCCTCGACGAGTTGTCTGCGGCCCAGATCGAATCGCTTCTCGCCCGACAGATCCTCCTCGGCGGGTTCGGTCGCGGCACCGGGACCCTGGGTGAGCGGATGGCGGCTGGGCGGACGGTGAAGCCAGAAATACAGCCCGGCACCGACAACCAATGCCACGATGGCAAAGGTCATCCAACTGCCTTCGCGAACCCGGTCGCCGATCTTCAGCACCTTCGGCCTTCGCCGTCTCATCGGTTTTTTTTTCAGCTCCGCGCACGCGAATTCCAGGCTCTCGATGAAGTGCTCATAGCTGTCGAAACGATCCTCGGGCTTGAAGCTGAGCGCGCGATCGATCGCGTAGGCCGTGGGAGTGGAAACGTGGGGCGCGTAGTTGTGGAGGCGCACCGGCTGGCTCTTGATCCTGCGCAGCTCGGCCATCGAGTTCGATTCCGAGATGAAAGGCGGGCGCCCGGCGATGGCGTGGAAAAGCGTGGCGGCCAGCGAATACATGTCGCTGCGGAAATCCTCCGCACGCCCCTCGAGCTTTTCCGGCGCGACGTAGTATGGCGTGGCCCATACCTCACCTTCCTCCTCGTGCTGCTTCTCCACGAGGATGGCGAGGCCGAAGTCCACGATCTTCGCCGTCTGCCCGTCGGCAAAAAGGATGTTCCCGGGCTTGATGTCGCGGTGGATGAGACCGAGCTCGAGGCCGGCCTTCAGGCCCGTGGCGATCTGGATGCCGATGCCGAGCGCGTGCTCCTCGGGCATCATTTTCAACTGCGCCATGAGCGCCTCGAGGCTGCCCTGATCCACGATCTCCATCGCGAGGTAGAGCAGGCCGCTGGATTCGCCCGAGGAGTACACCTTCACGATGTGCGGGCTGTTCAGGCTCGCGGTGATGCGCGCCTCGCTCTCGAAGCGCTTCACGAATTCCGGGTCCGCGCTATACTGGCGCTTCATCACCTTGATGGCCACGTGCCGGCCCAATTTCTTGTCCAGCGCGCGGTACACGATGCCCTGGCCGCCTTCGCCGAGGATGCCTTGGATCTCGAAATTCGCGAAATCCTTCCGCACCCGCATGCGCGCACCGCAGACCGAGCAGTTCACCAGCGAGAACGGCTCCTGCTCGGAGACATCAATCATGGTGCCGCAGCTCGGGCAGTCGGCGATATTGGGATTAGCGGATGTCATCAACGGATCACTTTCCCTACACGCCAAGTACGCACGCCGCAAGCGGACAGGGTGATCCCACGGCACGCGGATGGCGGCCCCGGTGGCGCGCCCCGCATCCCGCACGGAGCTTGTCGCGATGAACGAAGCACGCTAACGGGCCTCATGCCCGAACCGCGCCGACGAAAGCCGGACCCGCGCAACCCGCGCTTCATCCCCGGAATTTACAACTACTGCGACCGCTGGTGCGAGCGGTGCGAATTCTCCCACCGTTGCGCGCAATTCGCCATGCGCAGCCACGACCGGCCCGACGACCCGCGCACGCGCGACGGCGAAAACCGGAAATTCTGGGAAGCCCTCGGTGCCGCGGCACTCACCGGCACGCCGACCCTGAAAGTCCGCCGCAGCACGGCAAAAACCCGGAAGGCCAGCCCGGCCTCCATCGAGGCCGCCGCAGCCCACGAAAAACACCTCGATCGCCGCGCCCGCGCGCTCGGCCAGCGAGAAAGCAACGCCGCGCTCACCTACTCGCACATGGTAGATGAATGGTTCAACAACGAGCTGCGCCTGCCGCTCCAGCATGTGCGCAATCTCGAACGCCGCGTGGAAGGCGGCCTCACCAGCGTCGCCACCGCAAAGGGCGAACTCGTCCGGCTGAACGACTGCGTCGAGATCATCCGCTGGTACCAGTCATTCATCTACGTCAAAATCTGCCGGGCATTCATGTCACTCGTGGAGGAGAAGGACGACCGCAGCCTCGCCACCACGCGCGATTCCTCGGGCTCGGCAAAGGTCGCGCTCATCGCCATCGAGCGCAGCCTCGCCGCGTGGGTCGCGATGCGCGAGATGTTCCCCGAGGAGACGGACTCGATGCTGGAAATCCTCATCCATCTCGACCGCATGCGCCGCAGCCTCATGCGGAAATTTCCCAAGGCGAAATCTTTCAGGCGCCCCGGCTTCGACGACTAGGCGCAGGCTCCATCTGCCCGCAGGGAAAAGAAAACTCTCGCCCTCGCCCGCACGGATTCCCCACTGTTTGCGCCCACCTCGATGTTCAAATTTCTCCTGCAAGGGCTGGCGCTCGCGCGGCCTTACTCGTTCCGGCTCACCGTCGGCATCATCTGCGGCTTCCTCGCCGGCATCGCGAATCCGCTGCTCATGGTCAGCATCCGCCTCGCGGTGAATACCATTTTCCAGACCGCCTCCGGCGATCCCACCGGCGGCCTGCTCGGCTCGAATGCCATCCCCGCCTTCCTGCAAAAGCTGATTGATTTCACGAATTCCCTGATGCCCGCGAGCGGCGGCCACGCCTCGCAGGGCGTGATCGTGGTGATCATCATGCTCATCCCGTTTTCGATGTTCCTCCGCGCGGGCCTCGGCTACGTGAATGTCTATCTCATGAACTGGGTTTCCATGCGCGTCGTCATGGATCTGCGGGTGAAAATGTTCCGCCACGTGCTTACGCTCGGCTCCAGCTTTTTCTCGCGGACCAGCACCGGCACGCTCATGTCGCAGCTCCAGGCGGCGGACAGCATCCAGCACGCGCTGGGCAATTCGTGGGTCACCATCATCCGCGAGCCCATCACCGTCATCAGTCTCATTGCCGTGCTGCTCGTGCGGCATTCGCAACTCACGCTGCTCTCGATGTGCATCCTGCCATTCACGCTGCTGCCCTACGCGCTTTTTGCGCGGCGCGTGCGCAAATCCACGCGCCTCCTCGTTCAGCAGGTCACCGACCAGGGCAAGCTCGTCCACGAATCGCTGAGCAGCTACCGCATCCTCAAGGCCTACAACCTCGAAAAAAAGGCGACCGACGAATTCGAGAACACCTCGCGCCTCATGGCGAAACACCAGATGCGCATCGTCCGCGCCGGCGAACTGCCGAGTGGACTCATGGAAATCCTGGGCTCCATCGGCGTCGCGGTCTTCTTCCTCTACGTCGCATTTTACACCGCACCCGGCACGATGAAGCCGGGCGATGTCATGGAATTCGCCGGCTGCATCTTCCTGCTTTACCAGCCGATGAAGTCGCTCATCCGCCTCCATAACCAGCTTGAGCAGGCGCGGGTGATTTCCGCGATGGTCTTCTCGCTGCTCGACACGAAGAACGACATCCTCGAGCCGGAAAACCCGAAGCCGCTCGCCGCCGCGGGCGCAGACGTCACCTTCGACCACATCAATTTCAGCTACGGCGAAAAGCCCGTGCTGCACGACTTCAGCCTCCGGGTAAAAGCGGGATCCCTCGTCGCGCTCGTCGGCAGCAGCGGTGCAGGCAAAACGACGGTCACGAACCTGCTCCTGCGATTCCACGATCCCCAGGAGGGAAAAATCACCATCGGCGACACCGACATCCGCGATGTCCACACGAGCGTTCTCCGCAGCCAGATCGCCGTCGTCACGCAGGAGACCGTGCTCTTCAACGACACCATCTTCAACAACATCGCCCTGGGCCGCCCCGGTGCGACGCGCGAAGAGGCCCTCGGAGCCGCGAATCACGCGCACGCGCACGACTTCATCAGCGAAAAAGCCGAAGGCTACGACGCCACCATCGGCGAAAAGGGCGCGATGCTCTCCGGAGGCCAGCGTCAGCGGATCGCCATCGCCCGCGCCATCGTGAGAAATGCGCCCATCCTCCTCCTCGACGAGGCCACGAGCGCGCTCGACACCGAATCCGAACGCGCCGTGCAGGAGGCGCTCGAGGAACTCATGGTGGGCCGCACGACCATCTGCATCGCGCACCGCCTTTCGACGGTTCAGCGTGCGGACCAGATCATCGTCATGGAGCAGGGCCGCATCATCGAGACCGGCACGCACGCTGAATTGCTCGCACGGAATGGCACCTACCGGCGGCTCTACGACATGCAGTTCGCGCAATAGCGGGGCCGAACACGCACGATCTGGCGCGCTACCAGCGCGTGACTGTCTCGTGCAGATTCAGGATCGCACGCGCCAGCGCCGTGTAGGACACGAGATCCGCGCGTGACATTTCTTCCGGCGCAGGCGCGAAGCCGACTTTGAGGAGTTCACCGCCCGCATCCGCGTTCCGCCCGATCGCCGCACGCTGCCTGTCGAGCAATCCGCGCAGCGCACTGATCTCTCCGGGCTTCGCGGCGCGGCCGGTGGCCTCGCGCCATGCCCACGCGATGCGCGACTCGGGCGTTGCGCCACCTTCCTTCAAAATGCGCGCGGCAAATGCGCGCGCGGCCTCGACGTATTCGGGATCGTTCAGCAGCACGAGAGCCTGCTGCGGGATGTTCGAGCGCACGCGATCGGCGGAGCATTCCTCGCGCGTCGGCGCGTCGAATGCGAGCATCGCGGGATGCAGGTAGCTGCGCTGCCACCACGTGTACAGGCCGCGCCGCCACTGGTTCTCGCTTTTGTCGTCCTCCCATTTTCGCACAGGGAAGTTGAGGTTCTCCCAATAGCCCTCGGGCTGGTACGGCTTCACACTCGGGCCGCCGATCTTCTGCACGATGAGGCCGGAGATGCTGAGCGCATTGTCGCGGACGAATTCCGCGTCAAGCCGCCAGCGGCTGGCGCGAGCAAGTTCGCGATTTTCCGGATCGCGCGCGAGCAGTTCCTTCGTCGCGTTGCTCGACTGCCGGTATGTGCCGCTCGTCACCATGAGCTTCACGAGGTGCTTCACGCCCCAGCCGGACTCCATGAATTCGGAGGCGAGCCAGTCGAGCAACGGCTGGTGCGGCGGCACCTCGCCCTGCGTGCCGAGATCCTCCAGCGTCTTCACGAGGCCGGTGCCGTAAAATTGTTTCCACAGCCGGTTGACCACGACGCGCGCGGTGAGCGGATTGCCGCGACTTACGAGCCACTTCGCGAGATCGAGCCGGGAAAGGCGCGCGCCTTCCGCGGGCTTCGGAGCGCCGGGGAGATACGCGGGCGTCGCGGGAACGACGACCTCACCCTTGTCGTTCATCCAGTCGCCACGTGGCAAAATTCTCACCGGGCGAAATTCGGGCGCGGTGCTCACGCTCACGAGCGTCTTTGGAAGCGGGTCGTAGATTTTCTTCCGCTCAACCTCGGCCGCATCGAGTGCTTTGCGGGCTGGCGCGAGCGCCGGGTGGTTGTGCTGCACGTAATCGGCGATCGCCTGCGCCTGCTTCGCGTTGCGCTTGGCCTTGTCAACCGCAAGCGCTGCGACGGCATCCTTGGGGATCCCGTGATCCTTCGGTTTTGCTGCGATGCGCGCGCGGAGATCGGCTTCCCAAGACGGCAGTTCCGCGTCGCTCGCCTTCACGCTTGCGGCGAGATCCGCACGCATTTTTGCCAGCGCGTCGTCGAGCGACTTGAGCTTCGCAAGTGTGGCATCATCGGCAATCAGCATGCCCTCCTCGCGTTTGCCGATCGCACCCTCCTTGATGTCGGCAAAGAACGCGCCCAGCGAGTAGAAGTCGCGCGCGGTGACCGGGTCGTATTTGTGGTCGTGGCACTCGGCGCACATGTAGGTCTGCGCAAGCCAAGTCGTGCCGATGCTTTTGACGCGATCCACGACGGACTTTGCCTCGTATTGCTTTGCCTGCGCGCCGCCTTCCTCGGTGGTCAAAGTGAGCCGGTTGTAGCCGCTCGCGACCTTCTGTTCGAGCGTCGAACCGGGCAGCAGATCACCGGCGATCTGCTCGATCGTGAATCGGTCGAACGGCATGTCCGCGTTGAATGCCTTGATGACATACTCGCGATACGGCCAGACGTTGCGCGGGGTGTCGGAGTGGTAGCCGATCGTGTCCGCGTACCGCACGAGGTCGAGCCACCACACGGCCATGCGCTCGCCGAAGTGCTCGGAGGCGAGCAGCTTTTCCACAAGTTGTTCGGCGGCATCGGCGCGCGCGTCTTTTACAAAGGCATCCACTTGCGCCTGGGTCGGCGGCAGCCCGGTGAGGTCGAGATGCAGCCTGCGGCAGAGCGTCGCGCGATCCGCCTCGCCCGCGTGTTTCAGCGCGAGTTCGTGCTGGCGTGCGAGCACGAAGGCATCAATCGCATTGCGTGAAAAGCCGTCTTCGTTCACCGCAGGCACGCCCGGCTTTTGCACCGGCACATAGGCCCAGTGCGGCTCGTATTCCGCGCCCTGCTCGATCCACTTTTTGATCACCTCACGCTCCCGCGCGGTGAGTTGGCGGTGCTCCTTGCGTGGCGGCATCACGTCGTCCTCGTCCTTCGTGGTGATGCGCTTCCACACGTCGCTCTCGGCCGGCTTGCCGGGCACGATCGGGAAGACATCGTCAATCTTCGCGAGCGCCGCGTCGCGCACATCGAGCCGCAGGTCGGCCTTGCGCGTGTTCTTGTCGAAGCCGTGGCAGCGGAAGCATGTGTCGGCGAGGATCGGCCGCACGTCGCGGTTGTAGGTCACCTTTGCCGGAATGGGTGCATCCGCGGCGAATGCAGACGAGGCGAGAAGCGGGAAAAGGAGGGCGCGTTTCACAGCGTGAATGTTTCCGATGCCGCCGCGCAACGCAAGGCGGACAATACTGCGGATGCCCGGCAAGACTGCGATGGACAACGCGCATTCGGCGCTGTTTAACCGCGGAATGTTCCTCCGCCTTCTCCTCATGATCACCCTCGCCGCCGCACTCCCCGCATCCGCTGCCGAAAAGGACACGCGCTGCTTTGAGATGCGCACGTACTACGCCGCGCCGGGCAAGCTCGACGACCTGCACGCGCGCTTTCGTGATCACACCACCAAGCTCTTTGCGAAGCATGGCATCGTGAACATCGGCTACTGGGTGCCGCTCGAGAATCCGGACAACAAGCTCGTCTATGTCGTCGCGCATCCCAGCCGCGATGAGGGCGCGGCGGCGTGGAAGGCATTTGCCAGCGATCCGGATTGGAAGACCGCGCAACAGGCGAGCGAGGTCAATGGCAAGCTCGTGACGAAGAC
>JBDSAR010000653.1:0-9764 GCA_039922035.1 Chthoniobacteraceae bacterium | reverse complement strand
TGCTCGGAGCACTGCTCCTTGTCGCGGCCGTCGTCGCATCGCTCGGCCGCAAAAAGAATCGCACGCCCGATGACGGTGCGTAGTTGCGTCCATTACGCCGCAGTGATGCGGACCTCGACCGGCACCGTGCTGAGCTTCGTGTAGATTTTTCCGAGGTGCCGGATGGGCCACCAGCGGTAGAGGTAAATCTCCAGCGGACGCCACATCGCCACCCAGCCGATGATCGTGAATCCTTCCTTCATCACCGTGGCCAGACCCGAACCGCGGGGAAATACCGGGATAGACTGGGCGATGGTCACGCAGACGGCGAGGAATGCGAGGCCGATGAGCAGACTCGTCCAGCCTTCCCTCAGGAGTTGGTGAAAATCGCGCTGGTTCAGCTCCGCGCGGTACGTGAAATAGTGATGGATGGATTCCGCGATGTCCGCCTGCGGACCCGACTTCTCCGGCGGCTGGCCGAGGTGTACGACGAGCCGGAGTGGCGTGTGCATGGGGTGCTCCTGCGCCCAACTCACGATGAACTGCTCCGCATCGCGATCGAGATCACGCTCGTGGAACGGCGATGGGTCCATCGAGTTGAAGAGCTGATGCATGGTCTGCACCTTCACTTCGATCAATCGTGTCGCATCGGGCGCGGTCATGTGTGTTGGGATTTCAAAATCACGTTCCTTCCGTGCCGAGCGAAGCAAAGCGGCGGGCCGGACGCAACGAAGCAGCGCCACACTCCTGCATTGCGCGGGACGTTTGCCGAGGCAACATCCCGCAAAATCCTCCACGCCATGAGCCGCATCTCTCTCTCCAGCACGCTTCCCATTCTCACATTCATCGCTGCGATGCTCGTTGCACCGCCGCTGGCACGCGCGCAAAAAACGACCGGCACGTCCACCGCCCCCGCGGTGATGCTCGATGCGCTGATCGGCGGCGACACCCCGTGGGAGATGACGCCGGATCAGCTCGAGACCGCGATGAAACCCGCACGCACGCAGTGGCTCTCGGCACAAAAGGAACAGGCGAGGTTCTTCGGAAATTTCGCGATCTGGAACGGCGCGATTCCGGTGAAGGAGGCGGTCGCCGAGTTTCAAAACGGGAAGCTGTTCCGAGTGAACCTCTCGATTTTCAACCGCGGCGACAGCGACAGCGGCAGCTTCGCGAATCGTGCTGAATTTGAAAAGCAGCTCGAAGCCTGGAAGGCGGCCATCACCGCGAAAGCTGGCGTGCAGCCCGTGGATCTCGGCCGGCAGAATGCGAGCGCGGTGAAGGCGACGGGCTTCTCGTGGTCGAAGGCCCCGTCCGTTTTTCTGCTCGAATACAGCGCGCAGAAGGACGCAAAGGCGACGGGCGTGCAGTTCCGACCGGAGTTCGTGAGGCTGCGCGTGTCGCCGATGCCGAAGCAACTCGGCCTCGTCGCCGCAGCGACAGCGAAGCCCACGGGCCAGCGCGTGAGCAAGACTTCGCTGCTTGCAAACATCACGAAGGATCCCAGCGGCGACGTATTCCTGAGCAATGTGCCGATGGTGGATCAGGGGCCGAAAGGCTACTGCGCGGTCGCGACGGCGGAGCGCGTCTTCCGCTACTACGGCATGCCCGTGGACCAGCACGAGATGGCCCAGGTCGCAAACACCAAGGAAGGCGGAGGCACCAATCCGGACGCGATGCTGAAGGCGCTCACCGTGCTGCAAGGCCGTCTGCATGTTCACGTGCGCGCGATTTCCAAATGGGATTACCCGGAATTCACCCGGATGATCGCGGAATACAACCGGGAGGCGAAGAAGAACAAAAAGCCGGAAATCAACCTCGCGGGCATGCGCACGATTGATATTGGCGAAATTTACGGCTCGATGGATCCCGCCTCGCTGAAGGACTCGAAGACGGTGCGCAAGAAGGGCGAGTTTGAGAAATTCAAGCGCGAGATCGCTGAGCGAATCGACAAGGGAATTCCAGTGATGTGGGGCGTCGAACTCGGCCTTTATCCCGAGGCGGAAATCCCGCAGGCGCGCGGGGGCCACATGCGACTCATCATCGGCTACAACAGCAAGACGAACGAACTCATCTACTCCGATTCGTGGGGTGCCCAGCACGCAAAGAAGCGAATGCCGAGCGACAATGCCTTCGCGATGACGACCGGGCTCTACTACATGGAGCCGTCCGAGTAGGTCGCTGCAAAATTCACTGCGCACTCCACTCGTGCTCGCCATCCGCAAGACCGAGGCGGACGAGGGCTTCGCCCGCGAGGAAAAGTGAACCCGCGATGAGGATGCGGCCGCCGTCGGCGCGCGCATCGGCGAGCGCGGCATCGAGGCTTTCGGCGACGGTCACGGATCGGGTCTGCGCATGGATGAGTGCGGCGAGTTCCGCAGGCGGCAGCGCGCGCGGGCTGCGCACGGGCGTGCAGATGACGCGCGCGGAAATCGGGAGCAGCGCGGAGATGATCCCGGATGCATCCTTATCCGCGAGGACGCCGAGAATGATCGCCGCCTTTTCGTCGCCAAATTCCTCGCGCCACGCTGCGGCGAGTTGTGCGGCGGCGGGTGGGTTGTGCGCGCCGTCAATCACGATGCGATCGTCCGCGCGCTGAAAACGCGCAGGCCACTCGACGCTGGCGAACGCCTCCCGCACGATGCGCGGCTCGGGGCGCAGACCGGATTCGACGAGTCCTGCAAATGCGAGGGCTGCATTCCACCGCTGGTGGCTGCCGGCAAGGGCGAGCGCAAAATCGGGGCCGAGCGGCTGACGGATGAATGTCAGTTTCGCTCCGGCAGCAGCAGCCGCTGCGCGGAAGACGGCCTCGGCTTCCGGTGCCTGCGGCGCGGAGACGACAGGCACACCGCGTTTGATGATGCCCGCCTTTTCACGCGCGATCTCAGCGAGTGTGCCGCCGAGATGCTGCATGTGATCGAGGCCGATGGGCGTGAGCACGCAGACGGCAGGCGTGACGACATTCGTCGCGTCGAGCCGTCCGCCCATGCCGGTCTCGAGGATCACGATCTCCGCGTCCTGCTGCTGGAACCATACGAGCGCGAGCGCGGTGGTGATTTCAAAAAATGTCGGCGTGTGCTCCCATGCCGCGATGAGGTCGCGGATTTTCGTCAGCCATCCGGCGACGTCCTCCTCGGGAATTTGGTCCGCTCCGAAGCGGATTCGCTCGCGGAAACTGACGAGATGCGGCGACGTGTAGAGCCCCGTGCGGAACCGCGACGCGGTGCATACCGCCGCGATGAGCGCGCAGACGGAGCCTTTGCCATTCGTGCCCGCGACGTGGATGAAACGTCGCTTCGTGGTGCCGGCCGTCTCGATGCCGAGTGCATCGCAGAGCAGGCGGATATTTTCCAGGCCAAGCTGGATGCCATGCACCTGCAAGCCGTAGAGCCACCCGATCGCCTCGCGGTAATTCATGGGCGATGGGATCAAGGCACGTTCGCCGTGAGAAATTGCACGAGTTCCCTCGCTGCGCCCAGACTGAGTGCGAATCCGGGCCGATTTGCTCTGTGCATTATGCCGTTGCTGGCGCGAGATACGAGAGCAGCCCGGCGAGCGTCTCTTTCATCTTCTTGCGATGCACGATCATGTCCACGAGTCCGTGCTCCACGCAAAATTCCGCTGTCTGGAATCCCGGCGGGAGTTCCTGATGGGTCGTCTCGCGGATGACGCGAGGGCCGGCAAAGCCGATCATGCATTTCGGCTCGGCGATGATGATGTCGCCGACGCTGGCGTAGCTGGCCATCACGCCCGCGGTCGTGGGATCGGTGAGCACGGAAAGGTACGGCAGCTTTGCATCCGAGTGGCGCGCGAGTGCGCCGCACGTTTTTGCCATCTGCATGAGCGAGAGCATCCCCTCGTACATGCGCGCGCCGCCGCTGGCGCTGACGATGATCATGGGAAGCCGCTGCGCCGTCGCGCGCTCGATGGCGCGGGTGATTTTTTCGCCGACGACGCTGCCCATCGTGGCGGCGAGAAACCCGAAATCCATCACAGCGATGCTCACCCTTTTTCCCTCGATGCTGCCGAGGCCGGTGACGACGGCGTCGCGCTGACCGGTGGCTTTCTGATATTTTTTCAGGCGATCGGTGTAGCTGGCCTGGCCGGTGAATTTAAGCGTGTCCACCGAGGTGAGTTTCTCGTCGTGCTCCTCAAAGGTGCCCTCGTCCACGAGCAGCTCGATCCGGTCGTGCGCGGTGAGCCCGAAGTGGTGCTCGCATTTCGGGCAGATGCGGGCGTTGCGCTCGATTTCGAGGTTGTGAATGATCTCGTCACAGCCGGGACATTTCGTCCACAGGCCGGCGGGCAGTTCACGTTTCTTGCCGGAGGTGAAGACCGGCTTGGAGAAGATTCCCATGGGATTTTGAGGGTCAGACTCTGGCATGGGCAGCGTGCTGGATTCGGTGTTTCCGAGAGGCTGCCGGGGTTTTGAGGTTGCGTGCGATCATTTTTAATGCGGCTTCAGCCGCGGGCGACGGTGATGACTCTCACCGAGGCTGCGCCCGCGCGCAACAGCACACGCGAGCACTCCTCGACGGTCGAACCCGTCGTGAAGACGTCGTCAACGAGGACGATGTGTCGTTCTTTCACGCGCGCAGTGTGGCGCACGCGGAATGCGCCGCGCAAGTTTTCCATGCGCTCGCTGCGATCGAGTTTCGTCTGCGTGGAGGTGTAGCGGGTGCGCTTCAGCGCGTTCCAAACGGGGATCTCGCGGGGCTGCGCGATGAGCCTGGCGAGCTCGGCGGCCTGGTTGAATTCGCGCTCACGGAAGCGGACGTGGTGCAGCGGCACGGGGACGAGTGCATCGAACGGACGCGAGGAAATGCGCGGATCATCGAGTGCGACTGCGAGCCAGTCGGCGAGCTGGCGGCGGAGGTGAAACTGGCCGTTGTATTTGAACGAGTGGATGAAATCGCGGACGACACCGCGGCTGAGATAGGCGGCGACTGCGCACTCGAAGTGAATCTCGCGGTCCGCGCAGTTCGAGCAGGTGAACTGCTGTGTGATTGCGCCCTCGAAAGATTGCGAGCAGCGCTGGCAAAATGGTGCCTCGATGCGCTGTGCCGTCTCCGCGCAGTCCGAGCAGAGATGGATGCCGGGCTCCGTCGCGACACGGCACGCGGCGCAGTGCGGCGGAAAGCAGAGCGTGCCGAGCGCGCTGAAAAATCTACGCGTGATCGTTGCGACGCTCATGTTTGAGCCAGGCGCGGCAGAGCATGCCGGTGAGGATGACGGTGACGAGCGGCGCGAGGCCGATGCGGATATCCGCGCCGATCCACGGCAGCATTCCGGGTGCGAAGTCCGCGAATTTTCCGAAGCCCTGCACGCAGAAAACCCAGCCGGCATGCAGCCCGATGCCGAGCCACAGCGAGCGCGTGGCCTGCGTCGCCCAGCCGAGCACCCAGCCGACTGCGAGGAGCGTGGTGAAGGATGCGGCGACCATCATGGGATTGCTCCACTGGCTGAACACCGACGGGATCAGTGCGAAGCCGGAGGACCACGTCACATCTTCAGCCGGGGCTGCGGACTTCAGCGGCTGGATGAAGTGCAGCACGGCAAAGAACAGCGAACTCGCGAGCAGCGCGCCGGTGCGGGACATCGAGCGCTGGAGCAGGCCGAGGAACGCGCCGCGGAAAATGCATTCCTCGAAGAAGCCGACGCACGCGGCGGTAAGGATGACCTTTGGGATTTCACCGAGATGCCGGTGATCCGCCCCACGCACGAGCACTCCGCCGAATGCGGAAACCGCGAGCGACATCAGCGCCATGAGCGCGACGGCCGCGAGGAATCCGAAGCACAACCGCCGCGGCCAGCGCGTGTCCCATTGCAGGCCGAGTTCGCCGACCGAATGCACGCGCAGCGAACGGGCGAGCGGCCAAAGCAGGAGGATGGCGACGATTTCCACGATGCGGCTGAAGTAACGGTGGAACCCCTGCCCGGTGACGCTGGGGAAAATGCCGCGCTCCGCGAGCGGATGGCCGACTTTGAAAATGAGCGGAGTGAGCAGTGCGCCGATCGCGAGCGAGGCGGCGAGGTAGAGCAAGAGCTTGCGAAGATCCTTCAAAGTGGCGTCTATCTCTCAGAAATCGAAACCCGGCTCCATTGAAAATCCGTTCCCGAAACACACACGTCTGGAAACACACGACTGACGAAGGCGAAAAGCGCGAGGTGCGCGCAGAGAAATTTGGCGGCAGGTGGCGCACGCAGGCGAAGCTCCGCGATGAGGAATCGTGGACTTACTACGACGTGCCGCTGATGGACGATCTGCTCGAACTGCGGCGCGTGCTCTGGAACAAATACCAGCGGAAGCATCTCGCCTTCGAGGATGTGGCGGCGGTGGACAAGATGATCACCGATCAGGGCGGCACGGTGCCGGAGATGTAGCGGGAGCGTGATTTTTCACGCACCTGCAAAGGCATCACTCGAAGATGCGCTGGTAGATCTTCGGATTCGCAAAGAGGTAAAACCACCCGGAAAGGACGAGCAGGGCGAAGACGTTCAGCCAGAATCCCCACGTCGCGCGGCGGCGGCCATAGGGCCACCTTCCAACCGTGCGGTGCTCCCAGAATGCCCACAATGCAATCACGGCGCTGACCACGTGCAGGAATGCGGCGACGATGACAGCCCAGAAGGCTCCGGTCTCCGTGCCGCCCCCAAACGCGCGCACCGTCCAGGCTGCGGTCTCGATGATCAGTGCGATGAAAAGGAGATTCGCAGAGTGGCCGGACCTCCGGTTCAAATCCTTGGTCTGGAATGACGACACGTTGACGATGATCGCGACGGTCAGCACGGCGACCGGGACAAGCCCGAGCCAGGCATAGCTATGCGGCACGATGGCGAGCACGGCGCTCATGCGGCGAATGCCTCCAGAAACGCGACCTCGATCGCGAGCTGTTCCTGCACATTGCGCCCGAAGTTTTCGCGCAGCCCCCCGATCGCGGCGGCGCGACCGATCACATTGGAGACGGCGAGGCGATCCGCGAGTGCGGCGGTGTCGGCGGAAAAATCGGGGAGGTCGAGATGCGTGGCGCGCTGCTGCTGCCGGAGGACATCGGCCCACCAAGATTCGACCGTCTCCACGAGCACGCCGCGCTCATTGCGATAGCGCGCCTCGGCGAGCGCCTTGTGGAAGTCCTCGCGGTCATCAATCCAGTCGGAATTCACGCCGCTGGCCTCGCGGTAGCGTTTGGCCTCGATCTTGAATGCGGCCTCCGTCTCGTCGGCGATGGCCTCTTTCGCCTCGGCCATGAGCGCCTGCACCTCGCGGACGAGGCCGAAAATCTGCGGCAGCTCGGGGCGCGAACCCTTGAAAAAATTGCGGAGCGATTCGGCGAGCCGCCGCTGGCGATCGGTGAGGCCGCGCCGCGCGCCGGCCACCAGCGGGATCTCGATGCAGCGCGAGAGGATCGTCTCCAGCAGCATCTCGGGAAAATTGCTGACGAGCAGGATGTGCGAATTGCGGGGCGGCTCCTCAAGGGTCTTGAGGAATGCGTTCGCCGCGCCTTCCATGAGACGGTCGGCGTCGAAGATGATCACGACTTTCCGCCCGCCTCGCAGCGAGCGCATCTGGAGTCCGCGCTCGAGATCGCGCACCTGTTCGATCGTGATGCGCCGCGATTTTGACTCAGGCTCGGCGATGTGGACATCCGCGTGCTTCAGCGGATCCCCCGTTTCGCCCACGAGGATGCCTGTGAGCCCGGTGGCGACTTCGCGCGTGCCGCTGCCGACGGGGCCGGTGATCAGATAGGCGTGCGCGAGGCGGTCGTTCGCCTGCGCTTTGCGGAGAAGGGTGAGGGCTTGTTCGGCGGAAAATGCCATCGGGCGGCGAGTAGATGCGGAATCGCACCGCTCGGCGCAAAGAGAAAATGACGGGCAGGCGAGCGCGGCCCTATTTCGTCACCACGACTGGGCCATCATCGTTGCGTGGCGCACGGGATGGCTTCTGCACCTGAGCGAGACGCGTGCCCTTGCGGCGGGAATCAATCACGAATGTGTTGTTCTCGCCGAACCGCGACCACGGTCCCGGCGGGACGTCGGAGTACTCGACGAATTTCCAATCCACGACATCCGTGCTGGCCATGCCGAGGTAGTCGCGCACGGCCGGGGAGACATCCAGCCCGGCACCGTGGTTCAGATTCGGCCGGGGACGCTCGGCTCCAAAGACGTACTGCCAGTGCTCCGTGCTGAATGGCCCGCAGTCCGACCATTGCGCGTAGCACGCGCGCGCGCCTTTGCGGACCATGATCCAGCGGTCGCGGCAGACGGACTTGCCTTCCTGTTCGAAGATGGCGTTGAACCACGGGATGACCTTGCGCGCCTCGGGCTTGTGGCGTCCGCCGGAGACGTCGTTGTACGGCAGCGCGATGTAGAAGGGATTCTGCTGGGGGACGAAGGCGACTGGGATGGTGCCGCCATCCTCAAGCTTGCGCCTGGCGTCCGGACTGTCGAAGCCGCCGTAGCTGCGCATCCAGCCGAGATCCCATGAGCTGGAAAAATTATCCACCGGGTTGTTCATCCCCGCCTGCTCGCCGACCCAGAAGATGGTCGCGACGATGTTCAGCTTCCACGGGTAAAGTCCGCGCACGCCGTCCTTGTTCGACTCGGTGGGCACGATCACCTGCGGCTCCAGCCGGAGGATGGATTCCTCACGGAGCTTCATCGCATAACGGGCAAAGTCCGTGCTGCTCTGGTAGCTGGGCTGGGGTTTTTGGGCGGTCGCCACGGACGCCGGAAACAGAAATCCGGCAATCGCGACGAAAACCATGGCGGTCTTCATTAATGGGGTGAGGGAACCTAGGAACGGCAGCGGCGGGTGCAAGCTGGATTTTGTAGTGTCGAGATATAACGGGCGTGTCACGGGCTGACCTTTTCACAGAGACAAAGCAATGATAGTGCCCGGCGCGCAGCAGCGCGCGTCTCAGCCATGCCGCCGAAATCCCGGGATGGCTTTTTTCCTCTTTATCCTGCTCCTGCTCTTGCTCGTTTTTCAAAACGGCGCATTCAACGAGAGCATGAGCAAGAGCGGGACAAAGAGCCGGAGCGCGCCTGCTCCCGGCACGCGACAAGACGGAATGCACCTCTAATTTTCCCCGCGAGTCCCGGCTTTGAACATCCGCCCGGCTCGCAGAGTCAAAACGAATCATTTTCATGCACAACGTTCCATCCTCCGGCCTGCCGCCCGCACCCTTCGACTGGTTCCCGCGCACCCGGCTCGTCTTCGGCGCCGGCTCACTTGGGAAAGTCGGCACACTGGCTGCGGAACTCGGCGCACGGCGCGCGCTGCTCGTCACGGACAAAGGGATCGCTGCGTGTGGTCACGCTGAGCGCGCTCGGGTCGCCCTCGAAGCGGCGGGCGTCAGTGTGACCATCTTCGACAGCGTCCGCGAAAATCCCGACACCGACGATGTGCGGCGCTGCGTGGAAACCGCGATTGCCGCGAAAGTGGATCTTTTCATCGGCCTCGGCGGCGGGAGCAGCACGGACACGGCAAAGGGCAGCAACCTCCTGCTGACCAACGGCGGCGCGGTGAAGGACTATTGGGGCGTCGGCAAAGCGACGAAAACGTTGCTGCCGCTCATCGCGATCCCCACCACTTCGGGCACGGGCAGCGAATGCCAGTCCGCCGCGCTCATCGCGGACGAGGTGACGCATCAAAAGATGGCGTGCCTCGACCCGAAGATTTCCGCGCGCATCGCGATCCTCGATCCGGAACTGACACTCAGCCAGCCCATGCGCGTCACCGTCTGCACGGGCATGGACGCGCTCTCGCACGCCGTCGAGACCGCCGT
>JBDSAR010000652.1:0-1588 GCA_039922035.1 Chthoniobacteraceae bacterium | reverse complement strand
ACAAGGTCGGCGACAAGGTGCCGCTCGCGCTGCCGGGCGCGACGCTGCCGGGTGATTTTACAATCAAGGCCGGAAAGCTGCGCGGTGTGGAGAGCAACGGGATGCTGTGCTCGGCTAAGGAACTGAACATCGCCGAGGACGCGGACGGACTGCTCATCCTCCCGTCGGAAAGCAAAGTGGGCGCGCCGATCGCGGATGTCCTGCGTGGCGACACGGTGCTCGATTTGGAGATCACGCCGAACCGGCCGGACCTGCTGAGTGTCACTGGCATCGCCCGCGAGATCGCGACACTCACCGCGAAGACGTTCAAGGATCCGCGCGCCTCCATTCCGCAGTCGGTGAGCGCCGAGGTGAAGGTCGGACTCGCCGTGTCCGATCCGGTGCTCTGCCCATTTTACACCGCTCGTGCAGTCCGTGGCGTGAAGGTCGGGTCGTCGCCCGAATGGCTGCGCGCGAAGATCGAGGCGGTCGGCCTTCGTTCCATCAACAACATCGTGGACCTCACAAACTACGTGATGCTCGAACTCGGCCAGCCGCTCCATGCGTTCGACGCGGACAAGCTCGACGGCGCACTTCAGGTGCGGCTCGCGCATGAGGGCGAGGAATTCCGCGCGCTCGACGGCAAGACCTACAAGCTCGCGGCGAACCAGGTCGTGATCACTGACCAGCGCCGCGCGGTGGCAATCGCGGGAGTGATGGGCGGCGAGGAGACCGGCGTCACGGATGGCACGGTGAATGTCATTTTCGAAAGCGCGTGCTTCCAGCCGCAGAGCATCCGCCGGACATCGCGCACGCTCGGGCTTTCAAGCGACAGCAGCTATCGTTTCGAGCGCGGAGTGGATGCCGAGGGCGTGCTCCCGGCAAGCGCCCGCGCGACGCAGCTCGCCACCGAGATCGCAGGTGGCACTGCGGAAAATGTAGTTTGGGCTTCAGCCGAAAGATCCGGCGAGATTGGGCTGAAGCCCACGCCGCTTTCGCTCCGCGCCTCCCGGGTGGCCGCGCTTCTCGGCGTCGAAGTCCCGCAGACGCGGATCGATCAAATCCTCACCGGCTTCGGCCTCACGAAATCCGCCGAAGGCTGGCAGGTGCCGTCCTTCCGCGCTGACCTGACGCGCGAGGTGGATCTGATCGAGGAAGTCGCGCGCGTCGTCGGCATGGAGACGATTCCCGCGCGCACGCAGGCGCGTTTCGCCGGCGCGAGTGCGACGGATCGGAACTACGATCGCGCGATGACGCTGCGCCGCGCATTTGTCGCGCAGGGATTTCACGAGGCGCGCAGCATCACGCTCGTGCCCGCGGAACCGCTTGGACTGAAATTCACGCAGACCGACGCCGCGAGTCTGCTGCGTGTGAAAAATCCGATGAACGATGATCAGGTCGTGCTGCGCCCGGGCCTGCTGCACGGCCTGCTCACCGCGGTGCGCGACAATTTGCGCGCGGGTGCAAAAAGCGTGCGCCTATTTGAAATTGGCCGCGTCTTTGGCACGCAGCGTCCGGAGGAATCCACGCACGCCGCCGCCGTGCTTGCCGGTCCGCTCGCCGAGCGGAACTGGCGCTCTGGCGAAGGCCGTGGTGCGGACATCTTTGA
>JBDSAR010000651.1:0-9065 GCA_039922035.1 Chthoniobacteraceae bacterium | reverse complement strand
GGCGAGATCGCCACCGCCTGCGGTCGGCGCATCCGGCGTTTCTATTTTGAGAACGCCCTCCAACTCAACCAGCGCAGCGCCTATCAGGTCGAGCGCTCGTGGTTCGACAAAATGCTCCTCGACCGCGCGGCCGCGAGCGGCGTCGAAGTCCGCCAGCCGTGCGGCGTCAGCGGCGTCGCGTGCGACAGTGCCGGTGTGACTTTGCAAACGGACAGCGGCGAAATCCGCGCGTCCTACCTGCTCGACTGCTCCGGGCGGAATGCCGTCGTCGGCACGCAATTCGATCTTAAGCGCAAATACGACCACCTGCAAAAATTCAGCGTCTTCGCGCACTACGAAGGCGTGCAACGCGACGAGGGACGCGACGCCACGCTCACCCGCCTTGTGCGCGGGAAGCGCTGCTGGTTCTGGCTGATCCCGATTGATGAACGGCGCACGAGCGTCGGCGTGGTGATGGACATCGCCGACTTCCGCACCGCACGGACGACCCCGCAGACTGCGCTGGAAAATGCAATCGCCGCCGCCCCCGTCATGCTCAGCCGCATGGCCGCCGCGCGCCGCATCACCGAGGTCCACGCCGCCGGCGACTACAGCTACCGCAACACGCGAATGCACGGCCCGCGCTGGCTCCTTGCAGGCGATGCGGCGGGATTCATTGACCCCATTTTCAGCACCGGCGTCTTCCTCGCGCTGCACAGTGCGGAGCAGGCCGCCGGCGTGCTCGACTTTGCGCTCCGCCATCCGCTGCTCGGCCGCCTGCGCATGGCCGCCTACTCCCGGGATCTGAACCGCCAGATGAACCGCTACCTCCGGTTTGTCACATCGTGGTACACGGATGAATTCGTGGACGTCTTCACCGCGGCAAATCCCCCGTTCCAAATCCCGCAGGCTGTGAACAGCGTGCTCGGCGGCAACATCCATCCCAACTTTGGCGTGTGGTGGAGGCTCCAGCTTTTTTACCTCGTCCTCTGGATACAAAAGCGTCACCCTATCGTCCCTGCCCTCGCAGACATGCAGGAAGAAGCCGCACCCGAGGTCGCAGCGATCACCTCAGCGCAGCCGGAAACCACATTTCAAACCACCAACCCAAAACATGAAAGTACAGCCTGATACGAACCGGATCGGCCGCTGCGTCACGCAGGGCACGCTCGCCATCGCCACCCTTCTGCTCGGCGCCTGTTCCACAACCACTCAGCCGAAGCACGCCACGAACATGACCGAGCGGCACGGGCAGGTGCAGTTTTCCGGCGGGAATGACAACATCGTCGGCGACATCGCCATCCAGCAAGACGGAAAACATTTCCGTGCGGAGATCACCAAAGGCCCGGGCGTCCCGCTGCTGAAACTGTACGCGCGCTTCGGTCCCGATCCGAAGATGAAGGAATCCGCCGAGAACCATCTTCGCGTCGTCACCGCCACCGGTCCGCTCGCACACGGCGGCTGGACTTGGCGCCCGAACGACCTCGCGAAAAAGTCGGCCTCCGACAAACTCAAGGATCCGTCGCGCGCGTGGGCCGCGCTGCCCGAGGTCTTCATGTGGGGCGAGGCGCAGGCCAAGGGAGAACCGTTCCGCGTGTGCCTGCCGGACATCGTGATGCACGCACGCGTCAGCGACGGCCAGGTGAAGCGCTTCGACTACACGCGCCACGAAAACCCGACCGGCGAACCGCTGGCGATGCGCGACCTGAAGAAGCAGCGCGCCTCCGAGACAGTCATCTGCCACCTCGACTAGCCACCGTCCGCGGCACTGCACAGCCCGCGCGATGCACCGGGCATCCGCACGCTCCCATTGGAAAAACCCCGGCTGAAAACCGCTGACCGTATCGCGCACCTCATCGCGCAGCGTCCGCGCGTGCTCTGGCTCATCCTGCCGGTGCTGCTCGCCGCGGCAGGCGTGCTCATTTTTTTCCGCGCGCGGCTGAACAGCGAGGTGCTCGACATGCTGCCGGGGCATTTCGAAAGCGTGCAAATCTACAGGCTCGCGGATCGCGAGTTCAGTTCCGCACGCGACCTCATCATCGGCCTGCGCGCGCTGTCGGACGAGGTGGACATGGACGGCTTCACCGAGCACTTCGCCGCTGCGCTGCGCAGGGAAAAATGGGTCGTGCGTGTGATGGATCGATCACCGCTCGAAGCCCCCGGCGGCCTCGACGAACTCCGTGCCGTCGCGCTCCCGCTCATGCTCAATCAGAGCGACGAGGACTTCGCGAAACTCCTCGCGACACTCCAGCCCGACGCCATCACCGCACGTCTCGGCAAGCTCCGCGCAAAAATCGAATCGGGCGTCGGCCTCTCGCAGGCCGAACTCGAATACGATCCGCTCGGCATCGTCTTCCCCGCGCTGAAAAGTCTGCGCATGACAAACTTCACGGCCGGCAGCGATCCGCATTTCCGCACCGTGCTCGTCCACTGCGATCAGCCGGACCTCAACGAACCCGCGTGCAACGCGATCATGCGGAAGTTCGAGGATTTCAAGACGCGCGTCCTCACCGAATGGAAAGACGGCCCCGCGCCGGAAATCCTCTGCACCGGCCGGACCCCGTACGTCGCCGAGATGGCGGCGAAGATGAAGAGCGACATCACGAGCACGATTGTGAGCAGCCTCGTGCTCGTCGCGCTCACCTTCTACGCGGGCTTCCGCCGATGGAAACCACTGCGCGCGATCATGGACGCGCTGCTGCTCTGCTGCGTGCTCGCAGTCGCATGCGGCGCGGCGCTCTTCGGCGAGCTGAACATGATCACCATCGGCCTCTGCGCGATCCTCGTTGGCCTCGGCGTAGATTTCGCGATGATCCTCTACGCACTCTACCTCCACGAGCGCGAGGCCGGCCACACCCACGAGCAATCAATCGCCGCCGCGCTGCGCGTGCACGCGACGGGAATCTGGTTTGGTGCGCTCACGACCGCCGCCGCATTCCTCTGCCTCCTCGGAAGCGACTCGCTCGGCTACAGGCAGCTCGGCGTGCTCATCGCGTGCGGCATCCTCATCGCCGCGGGTGTGATGATGACCTACTTCTGGCTCTTCCTCGGCATCACGCTCCCGCGCTGGCTCTTCAAAATATTCCTCGCGCTGCTCACATGCGCGGCCGCAGTCGGCGTGTATTTCACCGCCACCACGATCCGCTCGTGGACGTCGAACACCTGGCAGAACATCGCCTCCGGTGCCGGATGCGCGCTCGTCGCGATGGCCGTCGCGCATTCGCTCTGCAAATGGATTCCCCGCCTCCCCGGCATCGCACTCACTCGCCCGTGGAAATTGCTCGGCCCCGCGAGCGCCGGCTTCGTCGCGCTCGCGATCCTCGCGATTGCACCCATCGGACGCCTCGTGCTCGACCTGAATCCCAAATCCCTCGAGCCGCGCAACAGCGTCGCCGGCCACGCGCTCCGCACGTTCATGGCGCAGATCAATCCGAGCGGCATCGAGATCGTCCTCGCGGTCATCCGCGCACCCGACGCCGAATCACTTTCCGCCGCATGGCAGAAGGCGCACCTCGCGTGGAGCAAGCTCACACCCGACGGCGACACCGCTGCAAAAGCCGAGCCGCTCCTCGCATCCATCGCCACACCTGCCGGACTCGCGACCTCGCCCGCGCGGATGAAAGCGAACGCCGCGAAACTCGCCGCCGTTGATTTTCCAAAAGCCACCGCCGCCTTCGACTCCACGCTCACCTCAAGCGATTTCGCGCCGGAGCAATTCGCCGCCGCACGCGGACTCCTCGGCGCGCTTGCCGGCGTCGCACACGGAGGTGAAAGCATCACCGGCTGGAAACGTAACCTGCCCGAGAGCAGCGCCTGGTGGTTTCTGATCGATGGCTTCCTCAGTCGCGAGCACTCCATCGGCATCGCGCGCATCACGCCATCGGTGAACATTGAGACTGGCGAACAGGCGGAGCATCTTCGCGCCGCACTCGCAGTGCCCGGCATCGAGGTAGGCCTCTCCGGCTGGGGCTACACGCTTGCGGAACTCGGCCCGTGGTCGGAACACAAGATGACACAGATGTCCGCACTGATGGTCGCTTTCAATATCGTGCTGCTCACCTTCCTCCTGCGCGCCTTGAAACCCGTCCTCATCCTCATGCTCGGCCTCGCGCTCAGCGTCGGCGCGCTCATCGCCACCCTCAAGTTCGCCGGCATCTCGCTGAACCTTTTCAACATCCTCGCCTTCCCGCTCGTGCTCGGCGTCGGCGTGGACTACGGCATCTACATCGCCCTCGCACTGCGTTCACACGATCCGCAGCGCGAACTCGGCGCACTCGTGAAACCCGTGCTCCTCAGCGGTCTCACCACCGTCGTCGGCTTCGGTTCGCTCGCATGGGCGCAAAATCCCGCGCTGCGCGGGCTCGGCCTCGTGTGCGGCATCGGCGTCGCGTGGTGCGTCGTCGCCACATTCGTCTTCGTCCTCCCCGCCTGCGCCCTCATTTCGCGCCGCGAAAGATAACCCGCCATGCGCTCGCTCTACAGCCTCCGTGCATTCAAGGCCGCGTTCGCACTCGCGCAGATTCTCCCCCGCCCCGTCACACGGAAAATCGCCGATACGCTCGCAGGTTACGGCCTCCGGCATTCGCCCGAGCTGGCAAAAATCACGCGCGAAAATCTCGCCGTCACCACGGGACTTTCCGGAGAAGGACTCGACGCACTCGTGTGCGAAAACTTCCGCTGCTTCTCGCGGATGCTCGCCGACTACTTTCTCTGCGCAGGTGATCGCGCGTTTCGCGCGACGGAACTCCTGGATGCCACGGAAGGCTCCGAGCATCTCGCCGCAGCGCAGGCGGCGGGACGCGGCACCATCCTCATCACCGGCCACCTGGGCCATTGGGAACTCGGCGGCCTGCTGCTCGCGCTGCACGGCCTGCGCATGACCGTCATCACACTGCCCGAACCTTCCGAGGAACTCACCCGCTGGCGCGGCGCATGCCGTGAGCGCCTCGGCATTGGCACCATCGCCGTCGGACCGGGTCACGATTTTGCATTTGTCGAGATGCTCCGCACGCTGCGCGAAAACGGCTGCCTCGCGATGCTCGTGGATCGCCCCTACGAGGGCACCGGCATCGCTGTGCGGCAGTTCGGGCACATCACGCAATACAGCACCGCCGCCGCCATGCTGGCGCACCACACCGGCGCGGCGGTCGTCCCGGCATTCGTGATTCGACTCCCGAACCACCGCTACCGAGCCATCACCTGCCCCCCCGTGCAGATGAGCACCGGCCCGCTGCGCGATACGATGCAGGAAAACACGCAGCGCATTGCCGATGTTTTTGAAGTTCTCATCCGGCAGCATCCCGACCAATGGTTCAACTATGTCCCGCTCTTCCAAAATCCGTAACGTCACCGCAGCCCTCTGTTCGCTCGCGGTACTGTTCCTTTTCACAACGGTCGCGCGCGCACAGCAACTCTCCGCCGACGATCAGAAGGCACTGCTCTCGAAGCTCCGCAACCAGCGTGCGCAGTTCCCCGCACTGACTGCCGAATTCACCGAGGAGCGCACCACGCACCTGCTGAACAAACCGATCCGCGGCACCGGCACGATCGCATTCCACGCGCCTGGAAAATTCCGCCGCGAACTCAAGGGCCCCTCGCCCAGCCTCACCATCTGCAACGGCACCGATCTTTGGATCTTTTATCCGACCTTCAACGAGGCCGAGCACTACACGCTCGGTAAAAAACAGTTCTTCGACGACAGCCTCGCCGCGCTCACCGCGGGATTGAATTTTCAGGACGTGGAGAAATTCTTCCGCATGGCGCCGTCACGGGAGGGCACCGGCTACCGCATCCTCCTCACGCCGAAATCGTCCGGCGTCCGACGCTTTCTCACGACACTCACCATCTGGCTGAATGCCGACGCCATCATCGAGAAAACCGATGCGACACTCCCGAAAGGCGACCGCATCACCACGACCTATCGCAACGTCCGCGCGTTGAAATCCATCGAGGCAAGGTTCGACTTCACGCCGCCATCCGGCACCCACATCAGCACGCCGCTCGGCGAGTGATTGCGCAGAGTGGAAGGAACGGGGCTCAGGGCGCTGAGATGCCCACGTTGAAGAAGGCGTACTCCCCATCGTCGATCGCCGCCGGGTACGGGACGGTCACGATTTCCATCTCGCTGTCAGAGGCGATCACCGTCGGTGTCACGCCATTGGCGGTCCAAGTCGAGAAGTTCACGGTGAACTGCACCGTGTAAGACAGGCCGAGCGTGAGGTAATCCTTCCTCCGGGCAAAGGCGGCGAAGTGGTTCACTCCGCCGAACGCATCGGTTTCGGTGATTGTGATCGGGGTGCCGCGAGCGGTGATTGTGGCGCCATTCACGGCCAGCGCGCCGCGGTTGGCGGAGGACGGATTGGTGCCGAACCCCCACTCGAGCACATTCGGCAAGCCATCGCCATCGAAGTCGGCTCCCGGGCCCGCGTTTGGTCCGCTGAGACCATTGGCCGCCGCCCAAGCGGCATACGCCGCGGTCACGGTCGTGAAGGTGAAATCGGAAGTGGTCGTCGTGCCGCCGTCATTCGTGCCGGTGACGCGGAAGTGGTACGTGGTGCCCGGAATCAGGCCGGTGAGCAGGGTGCTTACGCCCTGGTCCGAGAATCCGTTGACCGGCAGGAGCGTGATCGGCGTGTCAGTGCCATACGCGTTCGTCGTGCCGCTTTGGAATTTCGCCGTCGTCGCGGTGCCGTTCGGATTGATCGTCGCACTGATCGTCGCGGTGGTGACCGGCAATGCACTGACGGAGACGCCCGTGACGGTTGGCGGGGGCGCATTCACATACTGCACCGCGATGTCGGAAGACTGCCAGAAATTGTCGCCTGGCTGATAAGCGATGATCGTGACGAGCCCAGGGCCGGTCACGGTGAGCTGGCTGCCGTTCAGCGTCGCAGGTCCGCCGACGATGTAGCTCACGGGGAGTCCGCTGCCCGCAGTGGCGGCGAGTGTGATCGTGTTGCCCACAGTCACGGATGCAGGCGCCGAGAATACGATGGTCTGCACGGGACTCAGTGCGGGCAGCACTAGATCGGGGACGAACTGATTCCGCCAAGCGTAGCCGAGGCTGCCATTGTTGGCAAAACCGCAGGCCCAGAGCGAACCGTCCACGGTGCCGAGCAGCGTTTGATTACTGCTCGGGAAGACGTTGTCCCAACCGGTGGAAATGCCCACCTGCGCAGGCGCAGAGCGGTTGACGGTGGATGCATTTCCGAGCTGCAAGGAGCTGTTCAGGCCCCAGGTCCAAAGGCTGCCGTCATTTTTCGTGGCGAGTGTGTGAGTGTAACCATCGGCAACGGTTTCCCAATTCGTCGCGATCCCGATTTGCACCGGGCTGGACCGATTTGTCGTGGTGCCATCGCCGAGCTGGCCGCTGCCATTTTGGCCCCAGCTCCAGAGAGTGCCGTCGCTCCGAATGGCGGTGGTATGGAACTGGCCGGTCGCGATGCTGCGCCAGTTCGTGGCGATGCCGATCTGTATGGGCGTGGTGACGGGCGTGGTGGTGGATCCGTTGCCGACTTGGCCACTGGAGTTGAAACCCCAGCCCCAGAGCGTGCCATCACTGCGGGTGGCGATGATGTGGTAGCCGTGTGTGACGACGTGGGTCCAGTTCGTCGCGGTGCCGACCTGCGTCATTGTCGGGTGCGAAAGGGTGTCACTCACCCCATTGCCGAGCTGGCCGTCGAAGTTATAACCCCACGCCCAGAGCGTGCCATCAGCCTTAAGGGCAATCGTGTTATAAAAGCCAGTGGCTACTTCCACCCAATTCGTGGCGGCGCCGACCTGCATCGGGCTGTTGCGCTGCGTCGTCGTGCCGTCGCCGAGCTGGCCGTAGAAGTTATAGCCCCAGGTCCACAGCGTGCCATCGCTGCGCACTCCGGCCGTGTGAAAGCCTCCGCATGCGATGTTGCTCCAAGTCGTGCCGGGTGCCGGCTGCACGGGCACGGGATGCTGGCTGCTGTCGCTGGCACCGATGCCGACTTGGCCGTTCCCATTGTTACCCCATAGCCACAATGAGCCGTCGGACTTGATCGCCGCGGCATGTCCATTGCCAGCGCTGGCGGAGGAAATCGGGCCAAACTGCTCAGCCAGCGGCAATGGTACGCGACCGAGGTAGCCGAGTTCATTGTTGCCATTGTCGCCCCACGACCAGAGCGTGCCATCGGTCTTCATGGCGACGCTAAAGTCGTAACCGGGCGAGAGGAGCGACCAGTTGGTGGCTGTGCCGATCTGCGCCGGGGTGTTTCCTCGCGGAGTGAAATCGTTGAAACCTTGGCCTAACTGTCCGTTTTGGTTCCAGCCCCAGGACCAGAAGGTCCCATCCGTTTTCGTCGCGAGGACATGGTATCCGCCAGCCTGCACGTATTGCCAATTGGTGGCCGCACCCAATTGCGTCGGGGCTGTCCGATTGATCAGCGTGTTGTCGGCGATCTGCCCGTCAGAATTGTTGCCCCACAGCCAGAGCGTGCCGTCCGTGCGCGTCGCGGCGCTGAAGACATAGCCTGCGGAGATCGAGTTCCATGTTGCGACGGTGCCAATCTGAATCGGAGCGGTGACAGTGGTCGTCGAGTTATTTCCAATTTGGCCGCTGCTATTCAGTCCCCAAGCCCAGAGCGTGCCGTCTGTGCGCGTCGCGAGCACGTGGTTGTTCCCGGCGCTGATGCTGGACCACGTCGTTACGATGCCCACCTGCATCGGCGACGTGTGCGTCGTCAGTGCGTCGGAAGTGCCCTGCCCAAGTTCGCCATTCACGTTGGAACCCCAAGCCCAAAGGGTGCCGTCCGTCTTCAGCGCGATCGCGTGCGCGTTCCCCGCAGACACCGCCGCCCAGTTCGTCGCTGCGCCAATCTGAACCGGTGAAGTCCGCTGCGTCGTCGTGCCATCGCCGACCTGGCCGCTGCTATTGAGTCCCCAAGCCCAGAGCGTGCCATCCAATCTGACTGCGAGCGCAAAACTCGCGCCTGAGCTAACCGATTTCCAATTCGTCACCACACCGATCTGTACCGGCGTGGTGCTGCTGGTGGTGGTGCCGTTTCCGAGCTGGCCGTTGCCATTATTGCCCCAGCCCCAGAGCGTGCCACCGGTGCGGA
>JBDSAR010000650.1:0-3008 GCA_039922035.1 Chthoniobacteraceae bacterium | reverse complement strand
ACCGGCGGCGGCGAAGGCATCATGGGCGCGGCCCAGCGCGGCGCGGGCCGGGAGAACAGCTTCGGCCTCAACATCCGCCTGCCCTTTGAGCAGCGCGCCAACGAGACCATTTACGGCGACGCGAAGCTTGTCACTTTCAATTACTTTTTCACCCGCAAGCTCAACTTCCTCAAAGAGACCCACGCCGTGGCGCTTTTTCCTGGCGGTTTCGGCACGATGGACGAGGGCTTCGAGGTGCTCACGCTTATGCAGACGGGCAAGGCGCGCATCTTTCCGTTCGTGCTCGTGGACAAGCCCGGCGGCACGTACTGGCAGACCTGGCTCGGATTTCTTCGCAGCCATCTCCTGAATCTCCACCTCATTTCCGAGGATGATTTTAATTTCCTGCACCACTGCGAATCCGTGGAGTGCGCCGTCGAGCACATCGCGCATTTCTACCACAACTTTCACAGCTCACGCTGGGTCGGCGGCAAGCTCGTCATCCGGCTGCAACGCGCGCTCTCGCAAAAGCTGATCGAGCGCATGGACACGGACTTCGACGACGTGCTCGCGAGCGGCAAATTTACGCAAAGCAGCGCGCTGCCCGAGGAATCCGGCGAGCCTGACCTCGCGCATCTCCCGCGTCTCGTCTTCCAGCCGCGCCGGAGGAATTTTGGCCGGTTGCGAAAGGTGATCGATGCGGTGAACGAGGAGTAGGGGTGCCCCCTCCCCGAGGATCAACATGGGGCGAGGGCGCCCCTGCTCCTCGTAAAACGGCCACGCTTTTTGGTGAACCGCCCCAGTAGCCGGCGACGGAAGGTGGCGGGCACTTCAAAACCATGCGCAAAGTGCGGGAAAATGATCAGCCCGCCTCCTTCCGTCGGCGGCTACGGCCGATTTGCCACCACGTAGTCGTGCAGCGAATTCACCGTTGCGAGCGCCTGCTTCGCGGCTTCGGAATTCGGCACCTTCACGCCGAAGTGCTTCTCCAGGCCGACCACGAGTTCCAGCGCGTCAATCGAATCGAGGCCGAGTCCTTCCGGGCCGAAGAGTGGCAGGTCGTCGCGGATTTCGTCCTTCGTCACTTTGAGCATCAGGCTCTCGACCATCATGGTCTTAATTACGTCGTGCAGGTTTTGGTCGGACATCGAAGATTGCGGATTGCGGATGGTTGTTGTCGTTGGGGGCGGCGTTCCGCAATCCGAAATCGAAAATCCGCAATTTGAAAACCCGCCTCGACCAACTCCTCTTTTCGCGCGGGCTCTTCGAGAGCCGCGAAAAGGCGCGGCGTGCGATCATGGCGGGACAGGTGCGCGTGGCCGGACATGTCGTGGACAAGGCGAGCCGGGAATTTGCCGAAGATGCCGCAGCCATCGAGGTCGCAACTCCGGAGCGATACGTCGGGCGCGGCGGATTCAAACTCGAAGCCGCGCTCGCACATTTCGCGATCAATCCCACCGGCCTCACATGCCTCGACATCGGCGCGAGCACGGGCGGCTTCACGGACTGCCTGCTGCAGCACGGCGCGGCGGAGGTGTGGGCGATTGATGTCGGCCACAGTCAACTCGACTGGCGCATCCGCAGCGACTCACGCGTCGTAGTCCGCGAAAAACTCAACGCGCGCTATCTCACGAGCGCGGACATTCCCGATCCCATCGCACTCGTCGTCGCGGACGTGTCGTTCATCTCGCTCACGCTCATCTTGCCGCCAGCGCTCGGCCTGCTTACTTCTGGCGGCATGATCGTCCCGCTCATCAAGCCGCAGTTCGAACTCCGCCGCGAGGAAGTGAGCCGCGGCGGCATCGTGCGCGACCCGCTGCTGCACGATGCGGCGGTCGCACGCATCCGTGATTTTGTGGAAAAAATGCCTGTGTCTCCGCGCGCCGACGGCACTGCGGTGCGGCTGGAATGGTGCGGTCACATCGAATCCCCGATCCTCGGCGGCGAGGGCAACAAGGAGTTTCTCGCATGCCTGCGCGCCACCTCGGCCTGATCGCCAATGACAGCAAGCCCGGCGCGCGCGAACTCGTCGCCGCGCTCGTGCGCGAATTCGCCGCGCATCCCGTGGAGCTTCATCTCGATCATCGCGCAGCGCGTTTGATCGGTGCGGAAAACTCCGCGTCGGAATCCGAACTCGCCACGCACTGCGAGTTGCTCGTCGTGCTTGGCGGCGACGGCACAATCCTCGATGCGCTGCACGCGCTCGGCGACACGCTGCGTCCGCTTTTTGGAATCAATCTGGGCTCGCTCGGCTTCCTCACCACCGTTGGCGCGACAGAGCATCAGCGCGCGGTGGATGCGATCGTCGCGGGCGATTACGTGCTGAGCGAGCGCACGCTTTTGAAAGTCGAGATCGTGCGGGACGGAGCGGTGCTCCTTTCGCGCAATGTCCTGAATGATGCAGTCGCCAGCCGCGGTGAAATCTCACGGCTCGTGCGGCTGAATGTGCGCATCGGTGACACCGTCCTCACGCAATACAACGCAGACGGACTCATCGTCGCCACGCCCACAGGCAGCACGGCGTATAGCCTCAGCGCCGGCGGGCCGATCCTCGATCCGGAGAGCGGTGTCTTCATCGTGAATCCCATTTGCCCGCACGTACTCACAAACCGCGCCGTGATCGTGGCCGACAGCACGCCCATCACCATCACGCCTGCGGACGAAGCGCCGGACATGCTCCTCACGCTCGACGGCCGCGTCGTCCAGCGCATCGAGCGCGGCGACATGATTCGCATCACACGCGCGCCGAAACGCCTGCCGCTCGCGATGCTGCCGGGCGTGTCGTTCTTCGACGTGCTGCGACAGAAGTTGAAGTGGAGCGGAGCAGCCGTTTGATTTTTGAAAATGTCCCGCATGATCCATCACACGGCAGTCGCAGCGCTCACGTTCGCAGCACTCGCACTCGCACCGGCGGAATCCGCCGCGCAAAAGCCCGCGCAGCCTGCACCGCGAGCGGTGCCCGCAGTGCCTGCGAAGCCCTCGATCTCCGACCACATGCGCGAGGAACTCGGCATCAATGAATTCACCAC
>JBDSAR010000649.1:0-1689 GCA_039922035.1 Chthoniobacteraceae bacterium | reverse complement strand
CTTTTCGAGGATATCTTCGCCGTCGCCGCGGACATGCTCGCGCCGGGTGGCCGTCTCGTCTTCACGAATCCATTCAACATGGAAAGCCCCGAGCGGTCGCTGAAGCTGCAGTCGCGGCACACGGTGGATCTCGGAGGCTTCGAATGCCGCCTCGAACTGTATCGCAAGGCCGCGCGCTGACGGCCGATGCCCGCGAACTCGAACGACGAAAAACCGCTCACGGGCGAGGCGTTGCTCAAGGAAACGTGCCGCCGCATCCGCGCCGCACGCAGTGCGTGGAACGCGCACAACAACCGCGCATGCCGAGGTGAACGCGAGAAGGCGCTCGCACTTTACGAAAGTCTCAGCAAGGCCGAGCGGGAGAAAATCCCGCAGGTCCTCCGCGTGTGGCTGCGCTACCGCAGCGAGAAATACTTCGGCGCGGATCGCACGGCTCCCGGCACGAAGCGACGCTGAGCGCTGAGGCTCGCGCGTGGAGCGCCATCCGTCCCGGTGGCCAAGACTTGCCCGCCGCAGGCGCATATTTTTCCCTACCCGTTTGCATAAGCGGAAGGAAGTGAAGCTTCGCATTATACTTCCGTGGCCACCGGGACGGATGGCGCTCCACTCGGCGGCTCAATGATCGCGCCGCAGCCGCGGTTCGTGCTCATGCTCGCGCTCGCTGCGCTCGGCGTATTTCCGCGCCTTGTGCTGCTGCTGCCGGCGAATGTGTCGATCGCCGGTCAACTGCCGTTTCCTGCGGCTGAGCCGGAGCTTCTCGATCTCCTCCTCCAGCTTTTGAAATCCATCGAAGCGTTCCTTGCCCAGCTTTCCCTCCGCCATCGCCGCACGCACCGCACAGCCGGCGTCGGTGCCGTGCTTGCAGTCGTGAAATTTGCAGCGCGTGGCGAGTTCCGAGATGTCGGCGAAGCGCTCGCGCAGCGTCGTCTCATCGGTCCACATGTGGACTTCGCGGATGCCCGGATTGTCCATGAGGATGCCTCCGCCGCGGAGCACGAAAAGCTCGCGCGCGGTCGTGCTGTGACGGCCTTTGCCGGTGGTCTCATTCACCTCGTCGGTCCATTGGTATTCGTCGCCAAGGATGTGGTTCACGATGGAGGATTTTCCCACGCCGCTCGATCCCACGAGCGTCATCGAGACACCGCGCCGGAAATATTGCTTCAGCACCTTGAGGCTCGTCCCCTTCTCCGCGCTCGTGATGTGGACGTCCGCCTCCGGATTCAGCGAGCGAATGGCGTCAGCAGCCTCGCGGTTTTTTGCGTCGGGAAAAAGGTCCGACTTGTTCACGAGCACCACGGCTTTTGCGCGGCTCTTCCCGATGATCGCAAAGTAGCGCTCCAGCCGCCGCAGGCTGAAGTCCGACCCCGCATCCGTGACCACCACGACCACGTCCACATTCGCCGCGATGACCTGCTCCTCCGTGCTGCGCCCGGACATCTTGCGCGAGAGGCAGGTCTGCCGTTTCAGCCGCGCGCGGATCATCGTCTCGCCATCTTCGCCGCCGAGATCGAGCGCCACCCAGTCGCCGACCGCGGGCAATTCCGCATCCGTCTCCGCGTCGTGATACACCTTGCCGCTCATCGTCACCTCCAGTTCCTCGCCATCGGCGAGCAGCGCGCCGTAAGTGATCTTATTGTCGCGAATCAACCTGGCGGGCTTCCATCCCTCGCGATGATACGGGGCGAACTC
>JBDSAR010000648.1:0-9441 GCA_039922035.1 Chthoniobacteraceae bacterium | reverse complement strand
TCGCCCTCCGGCGGACGGTAGCCCTGCTCGCCCGGCACCACGCCCAGACGGCCCGTCTGATCGAGGTACCACGACGCCGATTTGCCATCGCTGAAAGTCACGCTGCCGCTGACGATCGTTCCCGGACGCGCGATCTGATCCACGGCGAGTGAAATTTTCGACGCGGGCGGCGCAGCGGGATCGGCGACGATCGGCGACGGCTCCGCGGGCGCGGGCGCCACGGCTTCGGCTGCAACAGGCTCCACTTTCTCCACGACCGGCTCAGGCGGATCTTGCGGCACGAGCTTCATGTCATCCACGAGCATCCGCACATCCATGTACGTCATGCGCAGTCCGCATTCCTCGCCGAGACGGGCTTGGATGTCGGAAAGTTTCACGCCTTCCGCAATCCATGCGGAGACTTTCTGTTTCTGCTCGTCGGTAAGTTGCATGGCGTGATCGGGCTGATTCGCGCGCTCGCTGGCAAGCGCCGAATTGCATTCTGCGGTTATTCCACCTCGGTCGTCACGGTGCCGCCGGGTTCGCGGAGCGCCTGCTCGAACGCCCGCCAGGCGAGCATCGCGCATTTCACCCGCTGCGGAAATTTTCGCACACCGCCCAGCAGAATCAGGTCACCGAGACCCTTGAGCGTCGGCGCGGCCTCCATGGTCACGAGTTGGTGAAATGCGCGGAGGAACTCCTCGGCTTCCGCGCGCGGCTTGCCCTTGAGTTTCATCGTCATGAGCGACGCGGACGCCAGGCTGATCGCGCAGCCGGTGCCGGTGAACTTCAAATCCTCGACGCCGCCATCCGCGCGGAACTTCACGTGCAGATCGATCTCGTCGCCGCACGACGGATTGTCGCCATGCACGCTCACCGCGCCGGGCAGTTCGCCAAAATTCCGCGGGCGCTTCGAGTGGTCGAGGATGACCTGCTGGTAGAGTTCTTCGAGTTCGGTGTTCATCGGTCAAAAAATCGGTGCGCGTCGCGGAGAATTGCGCCCATGCGATCCACTTCTTCGAGCGTGTTGTAAAAGTAGAAGCTCGCGCGGGTCGTGCCGGGGAGTTTGAGCTTCCGCATGAGCGGCTGCGTGCAGTGGTGGCCGCCGCGCAGTGCAAGGCCGTGCTCGTTCGCGAAAGTCGTGAGGTCGTGCGGATGTGCCCACTCGGCATGGAATGCGGTGAGTGCGCCGCGATACTTCGGCCCGAGCACGCGGACGCCGGGGATTTCCGAGAGATGCTGCACGGCACGCGCAGTCAGCGCCGCATCGTGATCGAAGATATTCTGCCGGCCAATGGCTTCGATGTAATCAATCGCCGCGCCGAGGCCCACCGCACCCGCGATGTTCGGCGTGCCGGCCTCGAATCGGTGCGGCGGCTGTTTATACGTCGCGCGCTCATACGTCACGCTCACGATCATGTCCCCTCCCCCGTGCCAAGGCGGCATCTTTTCCAGCAGTGCGCGGCGTCCCCAAAGCACGCCGATGCCGGTAGGCGCACAGATTTTGTGACCGGAGAAGACATAAAAATCGCAGCCGACGTCGCGCACATTCACCGGCATGTGGCCGGCGGACTGCGCACCATCCAAGAGCGTCACCGCGCCCACGGCGCGCGCGGCGCGGCAGAGTTCGGCGGCGGGATTGATGGTGCCGAGCGAGTTCGAGACATGCACGAATGCGAACAGCTTCACCTCCGGTGTGAGCAGTTCGCCGAGCTGGTCGAGCGCGAGCGATCCGTCGCCGGCCACCGGAATGAAGCGCAGCTTCGCGCCCGTTTTCTCCGCAAGGAGCTGCCACGGGATGAGGTTGCCGTGGTGCTCCATCTCGGTGAGCAAAATCACGTCACCGGCCTTCAGGTTCGCGACGCCCCAAGTGTTCGCGACGAGGTTGATTCCCTCGGTCGTGCCGCGCGTGAAAACGATCTCCTCCGCGCTCTCCGCACCGAGGTAGCGCGCCACTTTCACCCGCGCACCCTCGAAGGCATCCGTCGCCCGCGAGCTGAGTTCGTGCAGGCCGCGATGCACGTTTGCATTGTCGTGCTCGTAGTAATGCACGAGCGCGTCAATCACGGCGCGCGGCTTCTGCGAACTGGCGGCGTTGTCCATGTAGAGCAACGGCCGGCCGTTCACCTGCTGTGCGAGAATCGGAAAGTCGGCGCGGACTTTCGCCCAATCAATGCTGGTCATCGCACGCAGCTTCTCATCCCCGCGCCGTGGTTTCAACTTCGCGCAACGATTGTTTTCCCTGCGGTACGTCACACGTATCTCATTGGCATTTTCACAGACGCAGGGTTATATCGGCATCCGAACCAGCCCCGATATGAAAACGTTCACCCGCCGCGACACCCTCAAGACTCTCGCCCTCTCCGCCGCAGCCCTGGCCGCTGGCCGCGCATTCGCACAAAATCCCGCCCCGACCCCGCCGGAGGTCTTCAAGCTCCCGCCGCTCGGCTACGATTACGATGCGCTGGAGCCGCTCATTGATGCGGAGACGATGAAAATTCACCACGACAAGCACCACGCGGCCTACGTGGCAAAGCTGAACGCTGCCATCGCGAAGGAGCCATCGCTGGCGAGCAAGAGCATTGAGGATCTCGTCGCGCATCTCGACGCTGCACCCGAGGGCATCCGCAACGACATCCGCAATCACGGCGGCGGGCATTTCAACCACACGCTTTTCTGGCAGCATTTGAAAAAGGGCACCGGCGGGCCACAGGCCGATTTGCTCAAGGCGATCGAGAAGGATTTCGGCTCCGTCGCGAAATGGCAGGAGCAGTTTTCCGATGCGGCGATGAAGACCTTCGGCAGCGGCTGGGCGTGGCTCGTCCTGCGCAAGGGCAAGCTCGCGATCGAGAGCACGCCGAACCAGGACTCTCCGCTGAGCACGGGCGGGCAGCCGCTGCTTGGCATCGATGTGTGGGAGCACGCCTACTACCTCAAATATCAGAACCGCCGCGCCGACTACGTGAAGGCCTTCAACGACGTGATCAACTGGGAGTTCGCCGGCGCACGGTTCAAGAAGGTCCAGGGTTGATCCGCAGTCGCGAATTGCGGCAGATGTTGTGAGGCGCATGGACACCCCTGCCATCTCCATCGAGAACCTGACGAAGGAATTCACGCATCCTTCCGTCTTCAAGCGCGGGAAAATCACCGCGGTGGAAAATCTGACGCTCAACGTCGAGGCCGGCCACGTGTACGGCCTGCTCGGGCCGAACGGCTCGGGCAAAAGCACCACGATGAAAATTGTGCTCGGACTAGTCACGCCGACCTCGGGGCGCACGTGCATTTTCGGCCGCGACAGCCGCGATGTGGAGAGCCGCGAAGCCGTCGGCTTTCTCCCGGAAAATCCGTATTTCTACAAATTCCTCACTGGCGCAGAGACGCTCGATTTTTACGGCAAACTGTGTGGCCTCGGCGGGAAGATGCTGCGCGAGCGTTCGCGCGAATTGCTCGCACTCGTCGGACTGGAAGATGCGGCGGACCGGCGCGTCGGCGGATATTCGAAGGGCATGCTCCAGCGCATCGGCCTCGCCCAGGCGCTCGTGCAGGACCCGCGGTTGCTCGTGCTCGACGAACCAACGGCGGGCGTGGACCCGGCGGGCTCGCACGAAATCCGCGACCTCATCCTGCGACTGAAGCAGCGCGGCATCACCGTCATGCTCTGCTCGCATCTGCTCAGCCAGGTGCAGGAAATCTGCGACCGCATCGGCATCATGAACCACGGCAAGCTCGTCCGCGAAGGTGCGCTCGATGATCTGATCTCGATCGAAAACCAGACCGAGTTTGTCCTCGAAAACGCCTCCCCCGCGCTGCTCGCGGAACTGCGTGAACGCGCCAAGGCCGGCGGGGCAAGGGTGCTCGCCGAACACCGGCCCCAGCAAAACCTGGAGCGCTATTTTCTCGAGGTCACTGCGGGGAAAACAGGTGAAAAGAAATGACCGCAGAAAATCCCACCACCGCCGCGGTGGCACACGCGTCCGCGCACAAACTGTTCTCATTCCGCCGCACGGCCGCGATTGCGGTGAACACCTTCCGCGATCTCGTCCGGCAGAAGGTGTTCTACTTCATGCTCGTCTTCGCGCTGATCCTCATCGGCACGTCGCTGGGTGTGGCATCGCTCTCGTTTCAAGGCCAGCTCCAGACGGTGATGGACGTGTGCCTCGGCGCGATGTCCGTCTTCACGATGCTGCTCGCCGTGCTCTCGACCGCGATGCTGCTGCCGAAGGACATGGAGGATCGCACGCTTTACACCATCCTCGCGAAGCCCGTGTCGCGCTTCGAATACCTCGCGGGCAAGCTCGCGGGCGTGACGACGATCCTCCTCGTCGCGACGCTGCTGATGACGGCGGCGTTCTGCCTCGTGCTCCATTTCTGGCAGGGCCGTGAGATCGAGAACATCCTGCTCACCGAACCTGCGGAGCGCGCGCCGGCGGCGATTGCAGCGCTGAAGGCCGGGACTTTCACGCCGACGGTCTTTGGAGCGATCGGCGTCATCTTTCTCCGCTCTGTCGTCTGCGCGACGCTCACGCTGATGCTCTCGTGCTTTGCGACGTCGTGGCTGTTCACGGTCATCGTCGCATTCATGATGATCATCGCCGGGCACCTCGTCCCGATCGCGCGCAGCGCGTGGCTGGGGCCGCTCGGCAGTGCGGACGTGCCGTTTCACTTCGCGATCCTGCTGCGGCTCATCACGGTGTTTGTGCCGGACATGCAGCTCTTCAATGTGGTGGATGACATCGCGGGCGGCGTCGCGGTTCCGGGCGAAATTTTCCTCCGCATCGCGGGGCTCGGCGCGGGCTACATCGCGGTCTATCTGCTCGTGGGCTATCTCTTTTTCGCCTGGCGCGAGCTATGAAAGGGCGCGTGCTCGGCATCCTGGTGCTGCTTGCGTGGGGCATCGCAAAATTCGGCTTCGAGGCGCGGCTGGAACAGCGGATGCAGGACTCGCGTCTCGGCGGTTTCAAACCGACAGCGAGCCTGCGGCAGCAGGCGGGCCAGGCGGGATTCATCGCGGCACTCGGCGGCCTGCGCGCGGCGGTGGCGGACATGCTGTGGATTCGCGCGCACATGGCGTGGCAGGATGTGCAGTACGGCCGGATGAAGCTGCTCTTCGACACCTGCACCACGATGCAGCCGAGGCGTGTGAATTTCTGGGACATCGCCGCATGGCACATGGCCTGGAACGGATCGGTCCACGCCGAGAACAGCGAGCCGGACCCGGCCGTTCGGAAGGCGAAGGTGCGGGAATTTTACGAACTCGGGAAAGATTTCCTCCAGCGCGGGATCGAGAGCAATCCCGACAGTTGGGAGCTGTACGACCGGCTCGGGATGCTCTACCGGGACAAGTATCGCGATATGGCAAATGCCTCGAAGGCCTACGAGGAGGCATCGCAGCGGCCGGGCCACCTCGCATACACGCGGCGATTCGCCTCCTACTTTCTCGCCGATGTGCCCGGACGCGAGCGGGAGGCGTATGGAAGGCTGATGGCACTTTTCCGCGAAAGCGAACACGAGTGGCTGCCGACGCTCTTCCGCCAGATCCAGAAGCTCGAGGTGAAGCTGGCGATTCCTGATCACGAGCGCATCTGGCACACCGTCGTGAAATTCGCGGCCACGCCGGGCAAGGAAGAGTCCGCGTACGCCGCGCTCGCGGCTCTCATCCAGACCGGCGCGCGGGAGCCGGCAGTCATCGAGTCGGCACGTACCCTCGAACAAAAGATGGACATCCCCACCGGACGCCGGATTAAGTTGCCCTCCCAAGACCAGCGCCCCTAAAGACTGAACCGATGCGAATCGCAATCTTCGGAGACATCCACTCCAATCTCGAAGCCCTCCAGGCTGTGCTGGCGGATGCAAAGGCGCATCATTGCACGCAGTTCGTCTGCCTCGGTGACATCGTCGGCTACAATGCCAACCCGAAGGAGTGCCTCGACATCGTCCGCGACCTCGACTGCCCGACCGTGAAGGGGAACCACGACGAACTGGCCTGCATGAGCAGCCACCCGAGCAATGTCTCCGGCCTCGCAAACGAGGGCATCACGTACACCCGCACGCAACTCCTCCCGGAAGATCTCAAGTGGCTCGACTCGCTGAAATTCGTGCGGCAGGTGCGCGATTTCACGGCCGTCCACGCCACGCTCGATACGCCGCACAAGTGGGGCTACGTGCTGAACCAGCTCGATGCCGGCGCGAGCTTCAGCTACCAGCACACGCAGGTCTGTTTCTTCGGCCATACGCACGTGCCGCGCGCCTACATCCGCGACCATCAGGTCCACACGATCGAGCACTGGGACACCATCGGTCTCGAGGCGGGGAAAAAGTATTTTCTGAATGTGGGCAGCGTCGGGCAACCGCGCGACGGCGACTGGCGCTCCTCATACGCGATTTTTCACCCCAAGGAGAACCGCATCGAGCTGCGCCGGCTGGACTACGACGTCGAGAAGGCCCAGCAGAAAATCATCGCCGTCGGACTGCCGCCGCGTCTGGCCTCGCGGCTCGGCGAAGGACGGTGAGGAATTTAAGCTTTGGGATTTAGGATTTAAGATTTGCCGGTCGCGGACCGCCACCGCGGCCTTCTGAAAATCTTAAATCAAAGATCTTAAATGCCGCCGCCGCGCTCCATTCTCATCATCAAGCCGAGTTCACTCGGCGATGTCGTCCACACGCTGCCCGCCGTGGCACGCGTGCGCAAAAAATGGCCCGGTGCAAAAATCCGCTGGCTCGTGAATCCTGAGTGGGCGCCGGTTCTCGAAGACAACCCGGACATTGACGAGGTGATCGAATTCCCGCGCAAAAATTTCCGCGGCGTCGCGGGCTGGGCGCGGCTTCCGCGATGGATTCGCGAACTGCGTGAACGCGTCCAGCCGGACCTCGTGCTCGATTTTCAAGGCCTGCTGCGCAGCGCGCTCGTCGCCCGCTTCGCCTGCAGCACCGGCGGCGAGAGCTGGGGCACGTCGGATTCGAGGGAATGCGCCCGATTTTTCCACGGGCACATCGTCCGTGTGCCCCCGCGCTGCGAGCCGGTCCATGCGGTGAACCGCTACCTCGCCCTCGTCGCCGCGCTGGGTTGCGACATTGCCGCACCGCTCGAATGGCGGCTCCCCGCCGGCACGCAACCCGCGGACTGCCCGCACGATTTCATCCTGCTCCACCCGTTCTCCCGTGGCCAGGGCAAGTCTCTCACCGCGGATGAAGTCACCGCGATTTGCCGCGAGCTTTCGCCTGCAAAAATCGTGATCGCCGGCCGCAGCGAGGCCGCACTTTCACCGCAGCCGAACACGGTAAACCTGCTGAACAAGACAACACTCCCCGAGCTGTGCTGGATGCTGCGGCGCGCGGCCTTCGTCGTCAGCGTGGACAGCGGCCCGATGCACATCGCTGCCGCCGTGTCGCAAAATTTGCTCTCGATCCACACATGGAGCGACCCGCGGAAAGTCGGCCCGTTCCAACCCTCCGCATGGATCTGGAAGGACGGGAAAATCGCGCGCATGGCTGATTTCCCAAACGGCGTGGAAGTGCCGCGGGATGGGCTTGGCCGCTGGATCGCGGAAAAAAACGCTCTGCCTGCGCGCTAGCTGCCCTGCTTGAGCTTCGCGCCGAGCTGCTCGCCGAATGCCGTGAGCTGATGCACCACATCCGGGGTGCGCTCGAGCACCGCCTTGGCCAGCCGTTCGAGGTGCGCGGGGTTGCGCTGCCCGAGTTCGCTGAGTGCCATGGTGACGGCAAACATGTTGTTAATCGCGTGCTTCATCTCGCGATACTTCGCATGCAATGCCTCCAGTTCGCTGCGGTTGAGGAGCGGTTCGGTCGGGTCCATGAGACGGGTGCCTGTATCTTGGGTAGAAATCATGCGCTGACGGGCGGTTTTGACATTGGAATGGCACCATTCATCGCAGGAACAGTACCACCACCCGGTATTTCTGCCAGTTTCGGCCCGTTCTGCAAGTTTCCCCTTTTCGGCACCTTGCGGCAGGTGCTTCACTGCGCGGTTGCAGAAGTGCGACCCGAATGCCCTCAAGCGTGATCCGAATCGCTGGCGCCCGCCAGCACAACCTGAAGAACCTGACGCTGGAAATCCCGCGTGAGAAGCTGGTCGTGATCACGGGGCTCAGCGGTTCCGGAAAATCGTCGCTCGCCTTCGACACACTCTATGCGGAGGGCCAGCGCCGCTACGTCGAGAGCCTGTCCGCCTACGCGCGGCAGTTCCTCGACCAGATGCAAAAGCCGGATGTGGATTTCATCGAGGGCCTCTCGCCGGCCATCGCCATCGAGCAGCGCGGCAGCGGCGGCAACCAGCGCTCGACCATCGCGACGACGACGGAAATTTACGACTACCTGCGCGTGCTTTTTTCTGCGATCGGCAAGCCGCACGATCCGAAGACGGGCCGTGTCATCCGCCGCATGACGCCGCAGGAAATTGCGGACGCGATCCTCGCACTGCCGGCGGAAACGCGCGTGGTCCTGCTCGCGCCAATCGTCAGGGATGAAGTCGGCGAGTTCCGCGACGTGCTGGAAAAATTGCGCCGCGAGGGATTCGTGCGCGTGCGTGTGGACGGCGAGACGATCGAACTCGGCGGCCCGACACCCGTGCGTCTGGACAAGGCGAAGCGGCACCGCATCGAGGCCGTCGTGGACCGACTCGTCGTGCGCGATGACATCCGCCAGCGGCTCAGCGACAGCGTCGCGACTTCGCTGAAATGGGGCGAAGGCAAACTGATCGTCCTCCTTCCTCCGAGCGATCCGGACGCCGCGCCCGTGCTGCGCAATTTCAGCGTCCACTTTGCCGACCCGGACACCGGCTTCACGCTGCCCGCGCTCACGCCGAAGCACTTCTCGTTCAACAGCCACTTCGGCGCGTGCCCCGCGTGCCAGGGCCTCGGCAGCGAGCAATACATTGATGCCGAGTTACTCGTGCCCGACACGGATCTCTCGCTTGCCGCCGGAGCCATCGCGCCGTGGGCCAAGGCGAACCCGCGCATGAAAGGCTACTACAACGGCCTGCTCGAATCGCTGTGCCGCGCGTTCAAGGCGAAGATGGAAACGCCGTGGCGCGACCTGCCCGAAAAATTTCAGGACGCCGTGCTGAATGGAACGGGCGAGCGTGAAATCGAACTCGCATGGGGCGAGAAGAGCAAACGCGAGACGGTGGCGAAGCCGTTCGAGGGCGTCGCGAAGCATCTGCAAAATCTCTACGAGACGACCGACAGCGAACTCTCACGCCAGCGCCTGCGCGCCTACATGGGCAAGCGCGTATGCCGGGTCTGCAAAGGCGCGCGGCTGCGGCCGGAGATTCTCGGCGTCACCATCGCGAGCGCGGAGAGTGAGAAAAACATCCACCAGTTTTGCAGTCTCACCGTCGCGGATGCGCGCTGGTTCATCGAGCACCTCGCGCTCTCGGACACCGAGCGCATCATCGTGAATGAGGTCGCGCGCGAAATAAAAAACCGGCTGGCATTCATGGAGGAA
>JBDSAR010000647.1:0-1515 GCA_039922035.1 Chthoniobacteraceae bacterium | reverse complement strand
TCACCGAGGACCGTCTGAATTGCCACGCGCTGCTCTTTTGAAAAATGAAAATCCGGCGCAACCGACGCGGGCTTTTCCGCAAGGCAGCCGCGCGTGACTTGCAGCGCAGCGAGCGCCGGCAGCGGCTGCGCGGGCAGCTTTCCTTCGTGACACGCGGCGCAATTCAGCCCGGCAAACAACGCCTTCCCGCGCGCCGCCTTCGCCGCATCCACGACGAACGGTGCGGGCTCGGCAGACGGCTCCACTTCACGATCGGCACGCAGCCGCGCCGCAGGAATCGCTTCGCGGACAATCCCCGGTCCTTCCCATTCCACGCGCAGCGTCGGGGGCTTTGATCCGCGCTGGACGAAATCGAGCTTCACGCGATGCCATCCCGCATCGAGGTGAAGTTTGCCATTCGCGTTCGTGCGATCGCGATCCCAGCAGTGCTCGTCTTCGATCCACTGATCATCGAGCGCGATGCGCGATGCGCCGTCCGTCGCCGTGAGATGGAATGCGTAATCGCCCGCCGCATCCACACGCAGCCAGCCGCTGAACCGCAACTGCAGCCGACCTCCCGCACCCGGCACCGACAGCGAGAAACCCTGCATCGGCACCGTGCTCGTCACTTCCGCCGTGTCGAGATCCTCGAGCGAGCGGAGCCGTCCGCGAACCACCGCGACTTCCAGCGGCGAAAAAATCCTCGTCTCGCGCAGGAGATAATGCGCCACATCGGACGCCTCGCCATCCGTCAGCCCCATCGCCGGCATGCGTCCCGACGGACGCGACGCCAGCGGGTCGATCAGAAAGCGCCGCACCCCATCAAGGCTCCACTTCTCCTCCATGCGCGGCAGAGGCACCGAAGGCTCAACTGCCGCCGCGCCATTCTGCGGCGCATGACACGCCACGCATCCGACGCGGTGAAACACACTCTCGCCGCGCGCCACCGCGCCCTTGTCCGGCGCGATGCGTTTCCACTTCGGTGCCGACGTGGAGAAAAGAAAATGCGTCAGCGCATCCGCTGCCGCCTCGCGTTCTGACGCGGGCAGGCCGTGCAAGACATCCGGCATTGTCGTCCCCGGCGTCACGTCCTGCGGCGCGAGCACATGCCGCCGCACCCACTCGGGATTCGCGCGGGCGCCGAGTTCCGCGAGTCGCGGTGCAGTCTTCGGCGAAAGCCACACCGCCTGTTTCTCCGAAGCCATGTGGCACGCCGTGCAATTGCGGCTGCCGAGCAGTTCGAGCCCGGCGGACTCTTCCGCCGCGTGCATGAATGGAAGAAACGAAACCAACGCCGCGAGCGGCAGGAACGGGCTCCACGGATGCCTCGGTGAAACCAGGCGCGCACTCATTTATCCGCGAGTTGATGAATCGTTCCGTGCAGCGAGCGCACGACGGGTACGCCGTCAGGTGAGCGGAGTTTGGTGGTGAGTTCGTAGCACATCGTGGGGGCGAGCGCGGGGATAGTGAGGGTGATGGTGCGCTGGTCCTCGCTCACCCGGGCGGCGGTGATTTCGAGCGGGTGTTCATCGTAGT
>JBDSAR010000646.1:0-2181 GCA_039922035.1 Chthoniobacteraceae bacterium | reverse complement strand
CTCTCCGGCAAGCGGGCTGGAAGTAACCGGTCCGCAAATCGCGGGGTAGAGCTGCGGCAGCTCGCCAGCCTCATGCGCTGGAGGTCGTCGGTTCCAGTCCGGCCCCCGCAATTACTCGCTAACGGGGGCGGTTGAGTCTTCAATCCATGTCGTGAGCACGCCTAATCGCACGACCGCCTCAGCATTCCCGCGCTATGCGGCGGGCGAAGTCGTGGCGGAGAGTGGCTCGCTGCAATGGAAGGGACTGTTCGTGCGGCGGTATCGGTTTCCGCGGGCGGTGGCTCGTTTCCTCGTGCCCGCAACGCCAGAGCCGCTGATTTCCTGTGGCGTCGCAGGATTAGCGGAGTTTCAGGAGCGCGAGGTCGGCGAGGCCTGGCGGACGAGCCAGATCGGGCGTGGGCACATTTTCGTCACCCGCTCGCGGACGCCTTACGAAGTCAGCCACACGTCGCCAGGCGGACAGGGGCTGGAGATTGTCCAGGTTCACATCGCCGTGGACCAATTCCTTGCGGCCTTGAACGTGGCGTATCCCGGCAGGACGGACGAGGTGGAGGTGATGGATTTCTCCGGGCGCGATGAAGTCCTCGCGAATCTGTGCTTCGCGTGCGCGGAGATGCTCGCCGCGCGAACGCCCGGAAAGAGCGGACGCGTCGCGGATCTGACGCGGCTTTTCGCCACTTACCTCGCGGAGAAATACATCGCCGCAGCCGCGGAGAAGCCGGACTTCCACAGCGGCCTGACGATTTGGCGGCTCCGCAAAGTGGAGGACTACGTCCGCGAAAATCTCGCCGAGGAGATTTCAGTCGAGACACTCGCGCAGCTTGTGGAGCTGAGTCCGTTTCATTTCTCCCGCGTGTTCAAGCAGGCGACTGGAATGTCACCGCTGCAGTTTGTCACGCGCGAGCGGATTACTCTTGCGCAACAACTCATTCGCGAAACCTCGCGCAGTCTCATCGAGATCGGGCTCGAGGTCGGCTACACGAGTCCGAGCCATTTCGCGAAGGTCTTTCGGAAGGTGGCGGATGTGACGCCGACTCAGTTTCGGAGCACTCTCTGAGGGCCTCGCAGGATGGAATTTTTTCAGCAAGAACGCGACAGGCTCCGCAGGATCGGGCGAGCAGAAAAGGTCGTGGGCGATACTGTTGCCGTGCCTGATCGTTCGGGCGCAAATCAACACATCAACCAAAAGGAGCAACAAATATGAGTAGCGAATCCATCAATGGCCTTGAGTCCGGGGAAGAGCAATCTGGTGCGACGGCGAATCGGCGCCAATTCTTGAAGGTGGCAGGGGCCACCGTCGCCGGGGCCATTCTACCCCTCGGCGCCGCATCGTGGGCGGCACCAGCAACAGCGCAGCCTGCTAAACTCGAAAAAGGAAAAAACAAAATGAAAACACGTAATCTCGGTAATCTGAAAGTCTCGGAACTTGGCTTCGGCGACATGAGCCTCAGCGGCAACTACGGGCCGGGGGTAGACAAGAAGCAGGGCATCGAGGTCATTCGATCGGCCTACGAACAGGGCGTCACCTTCTTCGACACCGCCGAGGTCTATGGGCCTTACACGAACGAGGAACTGGTCGGCGAGGCCCTCGCGCCGGTTCGCGACAAGGTCGCCATCGCCACCAAGTTCGGCTTCAAGATCGATGGCACGATCGGGTTGGACAGCCGGCCGGAGCGCATCAAGAAGGTCGTCGAGGAATCGTTGAAGCGTCTCAAGACCGACCGCATCGATCTCTACTACCAGCACCGGGTCGATCTGACCGTGCCGATCGAAGACGTGGCCGGCACGGTCAAGGATCTGATCAAGGCCGGGAAGGTCCTTCACTTCGGCCTCTCGGAGCCGAGCGCGAAGACCATTCGCCGCGCGCACGCGGTTCAGCCGATTGCTGCCATCCAAACCGAATACTCGCTCATCGAAAGAAGCGCGGAACACAACGGCGTGCTTCAAGCGTGTGAGGAGCTTGGAATCGGCTTCGTTCCGTGGGGACCATTGGGACAAGGCTTCTTGCCCGGGAAAATGGACGTGAACGCACAGTCCACCTTCGACCCGAAGAACGATCTGCGAGCGACGTTCCCGCGCTTCTCCCCCATGGTCATGAAGAACAACCAGCCGATCATCGAGCTTCTGACGAAGTTCGGGGCGAAGAAGGGGGGCGCGACGCCCGCCCAGATCGCGCTGGCA
>JBDSAR010000645.1:0-3172 GCA_039922035.1 Chthoniobacteraceae bacterium | reverse complement strand
CCATGAGCCCCCAGAAGGTGAGGAATATGGTGACCTGCTTCTGCATCGCCGCAGCGCCACTGGCGATGACGCTTGCAGCCATGAGCTTATCGGTGGTGCCCGAGAAGAGCACGATGGAGACTTTGTCAGTGGAGGATGGAGGTGTGTTCATAGGTTTTTATTGGCGGGAATTCTAAATGCTTATTCGGTTATACGCTGCGCAGCAATTGTCCGAGATTCACCCATTCTTGAAGGTTCAGATCGCGTAGTGCGGGAGAGATTCGCGGGCCTTGCGATTCAGCCGCTTGCACACCAGATCGCAAATCCGGAGGACGAAATCCCCCTCCATCGCGTAGTGCGCAAAGACTCCGCGCTGCTCCCGCGAAACAAAGCCCGCATGGAGTAAAACCCGGAGCTGTTTCGAGATATTCGGCTGCGTCGTCCCTATCGCTTCCACCAGATCATTCACGGTTTTCGGCCCCGTCTTCAACTCCTGCAGAATCGCAAGCCGGGTGGGCTCGGACAAAGCACGGAAATTGTCCGCAATCTTCGTGAGGGCCTCGCGACTCTGCTTTCTTTGGGTTTGAATGGGCATATATTCTTGTGTGGCGATACAGTGATGCAGGTTCACTGCTTGTCAAGCCGAAGTCGTCCAAAGGCTCAACGCGCAATCAGAAAGCACGGGAGAGCGCTTCCCGCCGCTCGCCAGCGATGAGGACTCCCGCGGCTCCATCCGTGCATCCTATTGAGGCTCGCGCATTGAAGTGACGCAGGCACGCCTGTCTGCGCACGGGATCACGGACACGGGTGTCCGTGTCACTTTAGAACGCGAGCCCAACAACTGCACCCGGGGACTTCGCGGCGCGCCGACTATTTCAGCAGATGCGAGAACTCCTTGTCGGTGAAAGCCCGCATCGTGTCGGTGCGGACATTCCCGCCCGCGGCGAGTTCGGCGAGGAGGTGCAGGATTTTCTTTTCGTGATCGGCAGTGAGGATAAGGACGCCGTCGCAGTGGCCCATCGTCCAGTATTGGCCTTCGACGGTCACGCCGGCTTTCTTCGCCAGCTTGTCGAAGCGGTGCGCGCGCTCGGTCGAGTCGTGGATTTCTTCCGCGCCTTTTTGGGTGAATGTGAGGAGGGTGATGTAGCGGGTCATGGTGTGTCCTTTCATTTTGGGGTGATACGACGAGTGTCCTTCTCTAAGTCTCCCTCCGCCTTGACTTGGATCAAGGCACTTTCCCGGCATTCCTTTCAGCATCCCCACCCAAACCAAAGCGCTCCTCATGAAAAAAACGCTCCTCTGTCTGGCCAGTCTCGCTGCCACGTCCATCTTCGCAGCCGAACCGCCTCCGGCCACACCCGCCGCTCTGCCGGGGCCGGACGTGAAGGGCACCGATCCGGAAATCATCGGCGAAGAAAAATCCGTCCTCACCGCTGCGCCGAATGTGCCGCCGCCCATCAAACGCAAGCACGCCGCGAAGGTCATCGTGAACCTCGAAGTGCGCGAGGTCGTGAAGCGCATGGCGGACGGCGTGGACTACCTGTTCTGGACGTTCGGTGGCGAAGTGCCCGGACTTTTCATCCGCGTGCGCGAGGGCGATCAGGTCGAGTTTCACCTCGCGAATCACCAGACCTCGAAGATGCCGCACAACATTGATCTCCACGCCGTGACCGGGCCGGGCGGCGGCGCGGCTTCGTCGTTCACGGCACCGGGACATGAGTCGCAGTTTTCGTTCAAGGCGCTCAACCCCGGCCTCTTCGTCTATCACTGTGCGACGGCACCGGTCGGCATGCATGTCGCGAATGGCATGTATGGTCTGATCCTCGTGGAGCCGAAGGAAGGTCTGCCAGCCGTGGACAAGGAATACTACGTGATGCAGGGAGACTTTTACACGAAGGGAAAATTCGGCGAGGAGGGGCTCCAGCCATTCGACATGGAGAAGGCGGTGGATGAAAAACCGAGCTACGTGCTTTTCAATGGCGCAGTCGGCTCACTCGTCGGCGACAAGGCGCTCAAGGCGAAGGTCGGCGAACATGTGCGCCTCTTCGTCGGCAATGGCGGGCCTAACCTCACTTCGTCGTTCCACGTCATCGGCGAAATATTCGACAAGGTGTATCCGGAGGGTGGCATGAAGTTCGCACAGGAGAATGTGCAGACCACGCTCGTGCCCGCCGGCGGCTCGACGATTGTGGAATTTGGCGTGGATGTGCCGGGCACGTTTATCCTCGTGGATCACGCGCTGTTCCGGGCGTTCAACAAGGGCGCGCTCGGCATGCTGAAGGTCGAGGGGCCGACAAATCTGCTCGTGTATTCCGGCAAGGAAGTGGACGCGACTTACCTCGGCGACAGCGCATTCACGGGCGCGCAGGGCAAGGTCGCCGCACTCGAGGCGCAGATGAAAAAGGCGATCGCGGGCGATCCGAAAATCACCGCGATGGGCAAGGAGATCATCATGGAAAAAGGAAAGCGCATCTATTTGCAGACGTGCTTCGCGTGCCACCAAGCGGAAGGCCAGGGGATGCCGGGTGTCTTCCCACCGCTGGCAAAGTCCGACTACCTCATGGCTGACAAGGCGCGCGCCATCCGTGGCGTCATCAAGGGCCAGACCGGCGAGATGACGGTGAACGGCCAGAAGTTCAACGGCGTGATGCCGCCCGTGATGCTCAACGACGAGCAGATCGCGCAGGTTGTCACCTACGTGATGAACACGTGGGGCAACAGCGGCGACATCGTAACGCTGGACGAGGTGCAGAAAATCCACGCCGAATCCGCGAACCAATAGAGCCATGGGATTTCGCTCGGCCATCGTCCTGCTACTCATCGCGGCGCTCGCAGTATCGTCCAGTGCGATGGATGCGCCGGAGGGAATGGTGCGCATCCCGGCAGGCAGCTACCGCCCGCTCTTCCGCAGCGAGAAGGAGCCGAAGACGATCGAAGTCGCGGCATTTTACCTCGATGCGAAACCGGTCACGAACGCCGAGTTTCTCGAATTCGTGCGCGCAAAACCGCAGTGGCAGCGCTCGGCGGTGAAGCGACTTTTTGCCGACAAAGCCTATCTGCAGCACTGGGCCGGCGACCTCGAACTCCCCTCACCTGCCATCCAGTCGGCGCAGCAACCCGCGGTCTTCGTGCCGTGGTTCGCCGCGAAAGCGTACTGCGCATGGAAGGGCAAGCGGCTGCCGAGCACGGTCGA
>JBDSAR010000644.1:0-3912 GCA_039922035.1 Chthoniobacteraceae bacterium | reverse complement strand
AACCTTCGCTTCGCGCGGCACAATGCGCGCGTGGATGCGCCGTCGCTCGCGTGGCACGAGCGCTACTCGACTGCGCTGCCCGGCGGCTGGTGGATCGCGATCGCATCCGCGGGACTCTGGGGCGGGGTCGCGCTGCTCACACTGCCGCGGCTGCTCAGGTGGCGTCGGGCGGACTGGCATCAGGGTGTGGCCGCCGCGCTTTTCGCGATTTTTCTGCTGTGCGGCCCGGCGCTGTTCGGCGTGTGGAGGCGCTCGCAATTTGGCGTCGTGCTCGAGGATGAGACGCCGCTGCGCCTCACGCCGACACGCGAGGCGGAGACGCTGGTGAAACTTCCCGCCGCCGAGATGGCGCGCGTGGAACGCGAGCGCGGCGAATATCTCTACGTGCGCGCCGACGGCGACCGCGCGGGCTGGGTGCGCAAGGCGGACTTTGCGCGCGTGTGGCCGCGGTGATTTTTTCGGCGCGGGGGAAAATGCGGAGCTAGTTCCGCTGTCCGCTGATCGGCGTGTAGCCTTTCTTCTTCGATTCGCCGGGACCGAAATCGTAGCCGACGATGAGGTAACCGATCTGGCGCTCGGAATCGCGGTTCGTGCCGAACATGCAGTTCAGATCCACGTGGATGTTCTTCGTCACACGCCACTGGATGCTCGGCCCGATGGCAAAGATGTTCGCCTCGGAACCGCGCGCATTTTTCACCGTATCGCGATCGTAGAATGCCTCGATGCCGACGCCGAGTTTGCCGTCCACGACCGTGTAGCTGAGGCCGCCGGTGACTTGGAATTCCTGCTCGCGGTCGCCGCCGAGTTCAGCCTCCCACACGAAATTCAGACCCCAGTGCCAGCGCGGCGCGAGTTGATCGCCGAAAAGCAGCTTGAACTCATACACATCCGGCCCCCAGTGCTTGTCGGCGAATTTGTATTCCGCATAGATCGTCGGGTTGCCCCAGATTTTTCCCCAGTCCGCGAGCGCGTAGCGCAGCTCCACATTGAAGCTCTGGAAATGGAACGCGCCCGTGTTGTCGCCCTCGTGATCGGTGTAAAGGTCGAGCTGCAGCCGGCCCGGCAGACCGATTTCCACCTCCTGCAAAAGGCGGTGCGCGATCGTGCCGTCGCGCTTGCGCTTGATGCGCCACCACGACTCGATGCCAAATTCCCAGGGTGCCTTCTGGATGTAAACGCGCGTGCCTGTGAAGCGCCGCGCACCGGTCCACTCGGGGCGTCCGGTTTCATCCACGGGCTGCTCTTCGACCAGCGAACCGGCGAGCGAAGTAACCGTCGGGAGGCGCTGCACACTGCCGGATGCGGGCTTGTTTTCCGCGGCGATTGCTCCGGCGGAAAGTGCGGCGCTGGTGGAAAAGAGCAGGAGGTTTTTGGAAAGGATAGCGGTGGCTTTCATGTTTGACAGCGCCTTTAGCGAGCTGCGTGCCAGACTTTATAAATTATTTTAAGCGCCTCACACACAGGTGCTAGCAATTCTGATACGCAACCCCTGATCAATAAATTGGATAATAATTATTCACATCGTCTTATTGCGATGGCTATAAAATATCCAATTCTGATGCAGCTCCGTCAAAGTCTCGCCTTTCGCCTCGCGGCGGCATTCCTCGGGTTTGTCGTCGCCGGCTCGCTCGGGGTTGTCGCATGGCTCGACTACGAGGAGACGCACGAATCGCAGGCGGCGTTCGCCGCGGTCGCCCGGTCGAATGCGCGCTTCATCCGATCGCAACATCTACCCGCAAGCGAGCGCACCGCCGCCGCACTCGGCGAAGTGCTTGGAATGGAAACCTATTTTCTGCGCGGCCAGGAAATCTCCGCCGCCATCCCGGATCCGACTCCCCGGCTACTCACTCGCGAAGGCGCTTCCCTCCGCGATGCCGTGCGACTCACACCCGGCGAAGTGCGCGCACGGGACGGCGGCGAGGCTGTCCGCGTGCCGCTGGACGGCGAATGGAGCGTGCTGCTTTTCCGAACGAAACCGGACGCGGAAGGATTTTGGCGACCGCGGACCTTTGCGGTGCTCGGCGCATTCTGGTCGCTCTCGCTCGCACTTGCATGGGCGCTCGCGAGCGGAATCGTCCGGCCGCTCCGCTCACTCGCACAGCGCCTCCCGCGCATCGCGGATGAAAATGCGGAGCCTCCTCCCGAAGCCGCGCGCCCCGACGAAATCGGACAACTCGCCCGCGCCTACCTCGACACCCGTTCCGCGCTCGCGGACGAACGCCGCGCCCGCCAGCAGGCCGAGCGCCTCGCCACACTCGGCCGCATGGCCACCGGCCTCGCGCACGAAATCAACAACCCCGTCTCCGCGATCAAACTCCACGCGCAGCTCCTCGAAGCCGGCACGACCAGCATCCACACCGCTGCATCCCACGGTGACAGCGGGACGGATTCCCTCGCGATCATCCTCGGGGAAAACGCGAAGATCGAGGCGCTCGTAAACCAGTGGATGTTCCTCGCGCGCCCGCAACCGCCGCAGACTTCGCCGTGCAATCCCGCCGAACTCATTGCCGCCGCCGTTCGCATTCATGCACCTGCCGCGGATTACGCGCGCGTCCGCATCGTAAATGAAACTCACCCCGGCCAGCGCGTCGCCGCCGACGCGCGCCGCCTCGGTCAGGCGATTGGAAATGTGATCATCAATGCCATCCAGGCCATGTCCGCGCGCGGCGGCACGCTACGAATCACTGGAGACGCGGAGCCCAGGATCGCGCAAGGCGGCACTCCATCGCAGGGCGAGCCATTCATCCCTCATCCTTCATCCTTCATCCTTCGCTTCACAGACACCGGCCCCGGCTTCAGCGCCGCCGCACTCGCGCGGCACGCAGAACTTTTCTTCAGCGAAAAGGAAGGAGGCATGGGCATCGGCCTCAACGTCACCGCCGAAATCCTCCGCGCCCACAGCGGTGAACTCCGCGTCGCAAATTCGGCTGAAGGCGGTGCCACCGTCACCTTCGTCCTGCCGCTCGCAGCAGACACCCAATCTTAAATCCTAAGTCCCAAATCTTAAATGGCCCCCGCCTCCATCCTCATCATCGAAGACGAATCTGCGCTCGCCACCGCGCTCGCCCGCGTCTGCCAGCGCCTCGGCTGGCGTGCCGAACTCCGCGCCAGTGGCAGCGCCGGACTCGATGCACTCGCGGCGGGCGGATTCGATCTCGCGATTCTCGATATCGGCCTGCCCGATCTGAGCGGACTCGATGTCTTGGAAAAAGCGCGCGCGCGTTCGCCGCAGCTCCCCGTCGTCATCATCACCGCTCACGGCAAACTCGAAAACGCCGTCGCCGCGCGCAAGCTCGGAGCCGCCGCCTATCTCGTGAAGCCGCTCGACCTCCGCGAAATCGAACGCACGCTCACTCAGATCCTCGCGACAAAATCCGCCCCCGCATCCCCCGCCCTTTCCCAGACGGGCGGCGCACAACTCCTCGGCACCTCGCCCGCGATGCAGCGTGTCTTCCTCGAAATCGCGCACGCCTGCACGACCGATGCACCAGTCCTCCTCGCCGGTCCCACCGGCGCGGGCAAGACACTCGCCGCGCGCACCATTCACTCGCACAGCGCGCGAAAGGACGCGCCCTTCGTCACGCTCCACTGCGGCGCATTGCAGGAGCAACTCCTCGAGAGCGAACTCTTCGGCCACGAGCGCGGCGCATTCACCGGCGCACTCACCGAGCGCGCCGGCCACATTGAGCGCGCCCGCGGCGGCACACTTTTCCTCGACGAAATCGGCGACATTTCTCCCACCGTGCAGGCAAAGCTGCTGCGCTTCGTCGAGGAGCGATCCTTCACGCGAGTCGGCGGACGCGAAGACATCCGCGTCGAGTTGCGTCTCATCACTGCGACGAACAAAAACCTCCGCGACGAAGTGAAAGCCGGTCGCTTCCGCGAGGATCTTTTCTACCGCCTCCACGTCCT
>JBDSAR010000643.1:0-8927 GCA_039922035.1 Chthoniobacteraceae bacterium | reverse complement strand
CCGACCATCGTCCACGCATCGCGTTCCACGGTGCCGGCGTCCGGATCGTCTTTGCGGAGAATGAAACCGAACAGCGTGGACTTGCCCGCGCCATTCGGGCCGACGAGTGCGACGCGCTCGCCGTAGTTCACCTGCATGGATGCGCCCTCAAAGAGGACGCGCCCGCCGAGGCTTTTGCGAAGGTCACGGATGGAAAGCATGTTTTTTGAAAATGACGGATGACGAATGACGAAGCTGCGTTTGTCGCAGAAGGCGAGGCGGGAAGGAAGACAGTTCCGCGTGGAGTGCAAGGCGCATCAGCGGAGCGCCGCGCGTCCCGCCGGCCATGACGACACCACGCGCAGCGTCACTTCTCCTCCCATGGAATCGGCTTCACACAGGTGCAAAAAAAAGTTCGGGCCTGCCGCGCATGTTGCGGCCGGCGGGACGCCCGGCGCTCCACGCTACAGCCACCGCTTTTTGATGAGCCACATTTTCACGACCTGCGTGAGCGTCATGTAGCAGAGCAGTGTCGCGAAAATGATCGGCCAGTAGAGTCCCGGCAGCGGCGTGAAGCCGAGGAATGGCGCGAGCGGCGAGTATGGCAGCCATGCGCCGAAGGCCATGATGAGCAGCGTGGTCATCGTGAGCTGCCAGCTTGCGCGCCCTTGCACGAAGGGGATCCGTTTCGTGCGGATGACGTGGATGATGAGCGTCTGCGTCATCAGCGATTCGACGAACCATCCGGTCTGGAACAGCGACGCCTTTGCCGGATCCCAGCAGTTGAACACGTAGAGCATCACGAAATACGTCGTGTAGTCGAAGATGGAGCTGATCGGCCCGATGAAGAGGATGAAGCGTGTCAGTTCGCCGATCTGCCACGGGCACGGCTTTGCGGTCTGATCAGGGCCGACGGTGTCGGTGGGGATCGGCACCTGCGAAAAATCGTAAAGCAGCGTGGTGGTGAGAATTTGAATCGGCGTCATCGGCACGAATGGCAAAAACGCGCTCGCGCCGATCACGCTGAACATGTTGCCGAAGTTCGAACTCGCGCCCATGCGGACGTACTTGAGGATGTTCACGAAAACCTTGCGGCCCTCAATGACGCCTTCGTCGAGCACAGTGAGGCTATTTTCCAAAAGAATCACATCGGCGGATTCCTTCGCGATGTCCACGGCCGTGTCCACCGAGATGCCGACATCCGAGGCGCGCAGCGCGGGCGCGTCATTAATGCCGTCGCCGAGGTAGCCGACGACGTGGCCATTGCCGCGCAGCGTCTCGATGATGCGCTGCTTGTGCGCCGGCGCGAGGCGCGCAAAAATGTCGGTATCCTCGACGGCGGCGCGCAGTTCGGCGTCAGTCATCGTTTCGACTTTCGTGCCGAGCACAATTTTCTCCGCGGGAATTCCGACCTCGCGGCAGACCTTCCGCGTGACGAGATCGTTGTCGCCCGTGAGCACTTTCACGCGGATGCCGTGCGCCTGGAGCGCTGCGATGGCCGTGGCCGCGGAGTCCTTCGGCGGATCGAGGAATGCAAGGTAGCCCCGCAGGATGAGGTCGGACTCATCCGCCTTTGTGTACGCCGGTCGCCGGTCCACATACTTGTATGCGACGGCGAGCACGCGGAAGCCGTCGGCGCTCAACTCGCGGTATTGGGTGATGAGATCGCCGATGAGGATCGGCTCCATCGGAAAAATCTCACCATCCAGCTCGAAGTGCGAGCACTGCGCGAAGACGGCCTCGGGCGCGCCCTTCGTGAGGAAGAGCCGGTCGTGGTTCAGCGTCTCCACGCAGACGGACATCATGCGCCGCACGAAATCGAACGGGATCTCGTCCACCTTCAGGTACTCGTCGAGCGAGAGCTTCGTGTGCGCGTCGCGGTGCGCGAGCACGGCACGGTCGAGGACGTTGCGCAGCCCCGTTTGGAAGTAGCTGAGCAGGTACGCATCCAGCAGCACCTTCTCGTCGTCGTTCTGCAGCACGTTGCAGTATTTTTCGAGAATGACGCGATCCATCGTGAGCGTCCCCGTCTTGTCCGTGCAGAGCACATCCATCGCGCCGAAATTCTGAATCGCGTTCAGCCGCTTCACGATGACCTTGTGCTTCGACATCGCGATGGCGCCTTTCGAGAGACACACCGAAACGATCATCGGCAGCATCTCCGGCGTGAGGCCGACAGCGACGGCGACGGAAAAGAAAAACGCCTCGTGCCAGTTGTGCTTTGTGAGGCCGTTGATGACGAACACGAGCGGCACCATCACGAGCATGAAGCGGATCATCAGCCACGTGAACTTGTGGATGCCCTTGTCGAAGCTCGTCTCGACTGGCGCCGTGCTGAGGTTCGCAGCCATCGTGCCGAAGTACGTGCGCGCACCTGTCTCGATCACGACCGCCTTTGCCGTGCCGCTCTCCACGCTCGTGCCAAGGAAGCAGAGATTCGTGATCTCGATCGGCGAGATGTCCGCGCGCGTCTCGGTGGTGGCGTGCTTTTCCGAAGGCAGGGACTCGCCGGTGAGCGCAGACTGCGTGACGAAAAGATCCTTCGACGAAAAAAGTCGAACGTCCGCCGGCACCATGTCGCCCGCCGCGAGCTTGATCACGTCGCCGGGCACCAGCTCACCGAGGGGGATTTCCAATTCGCGTCCCGAGCGGATGACTGTGGCCGTGACGCTGATCATCGCCTTCAGCTTTGCCGCAGCGGCGTCGGCCTTTGCCTCCTGCACGAATCGCAGCGACACGCCGAGAATGACCATGAGCGCCATCACCGTGCCGCCGCGCCAGTCGCCCGTGGCAAAGGACACCGCCGAGAGCACCGCGAGCAGAATCACGAGGGGATTCACGAGCGTTTTCAGCAGCCGGATGAGCGCGCCGCGTCCCTTTTCCTCCGCAACGGCATTCGGCCCGAACTCCGCAAAACGCTCCTCGGCAATCTCCTGCGAGAGTCCCTCCTCCGTCGTCTCCATCACCTTCAGTGCTTCCGAAGCATCCTGCCGGCCGGCCTGCGCAAGGCGCTCGGAAACGCGCATGGCATTCGGCTTGCGTTTGGGTGGGGCGATCTCGGATTTCATTCTTCGGAACACGTGCCTTAACGGGAAACTTTTCCGACGGGTAGGAGAAAGGCATGACAATTCCGCGACGTGACGAAGCCGCCCCCGGCTTGCCACCGCGCCCGGCTTCGGCGAAGGTGAGGCATGGCCAACGCACTCATCATCGGCACGGGCGGGGTGGGTTCCGTCATTGGCCAGAAGCTGCATGGCTATCCGGCGTTCGAGCGCATTTTCCTCGGGGATGTGGACACGACCTATGCGCAGCGCCTGCACGAGCGCACGCAGAACAGCCGCTTCGAGATCGTGCCGATCAACGCGATGGAGACGGCGAAACTCGCAGCATTCCTGCAGGAGAAAAAAATCACAGTGACGCTGAACTGCGCGACGTGGCAGGTGAACCACAGCGTCCTCGACGCGTGCGCGCAGGCCGGCTCGCACTATCTCGACATGGCGGCGGACATCTATTCGCCGCCCGGCGTGAAGCGTCCCGCGAAGAACAGCTATGAGGCGGAGATTGAGAAATTCGACGCGCGCTTCCGCGAAAGGAACCTGCTCGGCGTGCTGTGCATGGGCTGCGATCCGGGCGCGGTGAATGTCTTCGCGCGATGGGCGATGGACCGCCTCGACACCGCGGAGAGCATCCGCGTGCTCGATGGCGACAACGCGGATGTGAAAGGCTATCGCTTCGCCGTGCTGTTCTCCCCGGAGACGCTTTTCGAGGAACTCGGCGCGGTGCCGTACTTCGTGAAAGATGGACGCGTGATGTCCGGCAAGCCGCTGGAGACGGAAGTCGAATGGCACCGCTTTCCTCCGCCGCTCGGGCTGATGAAAACGTACGCCGTCGCGCACGAGGAGGGCGTTTCGCTCGGGCGCCACAAGCCGTTCGTCGAAAAGGGCGTCAGCTATTCCGTCTTCAAATACACGCTGAGCGACAAGGTCGTGTCGCTCGCAAAAAGCCTTGCGCTGCTCGAACTCGATTCGTGGCGGAAGGTAAAAGTGGACGGCGTCGAGGTGAGCCCCGTGCGCGTCGCATGCGCGAATCTTCCCAAGCCGGCGACGCTCGGCGCGACCGCGGATGGCTACTCGTGCGTCGGCACCGAAGTGCTCGGCATGAAGGACGGCAAGCGCGTGGAGTACTTCATCTATACGATGGACAGCCACCATGAGACATTTGAGCGGTACGGCTATTCGCTCACGGTGATCCAGACCGGCATCCCGCCGGCGCTCGCCGCTCGGCTCATCATCGAGGGCGCGATTCCCGAGCGGGGCGTGATGATGCCCGAGTCGCTCGCGCCGGATGCGCTGATGGACAATTTCTCGAAGGAGGGACTGAAAATCTTCGTGGAGAAGCGCGAGGTCTTCGAAAAATAACTTATGCAAACACGACTGTTCATCGGCGGAAAATGGATCGAAACCGCGGCGACGCGCGCGGTGCGAAATCCGTTCACTGATGCGGAAATCGCGCGAGTCTCGTTCGGAGACAAGAGCACGCTGGACTACGCGATCACTGCCGCTCATTCCGCCCGTGCGACGGCGCGCGCCGTGCCGGCATTTCAGCGGACCGATTTGCTTCAGCGCGTGGCGCGCGGCATCGAAACCAGGAGGACCGAGTTTATCGGGATGATCGTCGCCGAGGCCGGAAAACCGTTTACTTATGCGGAGGCTGAAGTCGCCCGCGCGATCCTCACTTTCACAATCGCCGCCGAGGAGGCGCGGCGATGGAACGGATCGGGCGGCGAGGTGCTCGCACTCGACGCGACACCGCCGGGCGCGGGTCACATCGGAATGTCGCGCAGATTTCCGATCGGCGTGATCAGTGCGATCACACCGTTCAATTTCCCGCTGAACCTCGTCGCGCACAAAGTCGCGCCGTGCCTCGCGACCGGAAACACGATGGTCGTGAAGCCCGCGGCGAAGACGCCGCTCACCGCACTCCTGCTCGCCGAGGTGCTCGCGGAGGCCGGCACGCCCGCCGGACAGATGAACTTCGTCACCTGCTCGAACGAAGACGCTGCGCATCTCGTCACGGATGAGCGCGTGGCGATGGTCAGTTTCACCGGCAGTCCCGACGTGGGCTGGCCCCTGAAGGCGCTGGCGGGAAAAAAGCGGGTGTGCCTCGAACTTGGCGGCAATGCCGGTGTAATCGTCCACGCGGATGCCGACCTCGCCGCCGCCGTGCCGCTGATCGCCACCGGCGGCTTCGCGAGCGCAGGCCAGTCGTGCATCAGCGTGCAGCGGATTTTTGTGCAGGAGGAAATCTACGCGGATTTCAAGGCGCGCCTCGTCGCGCACATCCGGGAAAAAGTGAAGACGGGCGACCCGCGGGATCACGCCACGGTGGTCGGGCCGATGATCACCGCGGAGGCGCTCGCCAAGACACGCGCACTGATCGCCAGCGCCGTCACGGCCGGCGGACGCATCGTGCGCGGCGGCGAAATGCTGGGGAATTGCCTCGAAGCGACCGTGCTCGAAGATGTGCCGCTTTCGCACGCGGCCTGCACCTCGGAGCTGTTCGCACCGGTCGTCACGCTGCACCGCTACGGCGCATTCGACGAGGCTCTGACACTCGTGAACAACAGCCGGTTCGGACTGCAGGCTGGCATTTTTACAAACGACATCCGCCGCGCGCTGCATGCCTTCGAGGTGCTCGATGTCGGCGGCGTGCTCATCAATCAGGTGCCGACGTGGCGCATGGAAAATATGCCGTATGGCGGCATCAAGGACAGCGGCTTTGGCCGCGAGGGCGTGCGCTATGCGATGGAGGAGATGACGGAGATCAAGACGCTCATCATCCGTCAGTCGTGAAGCGCTGCCGCGCGGAGCGTCTTTACATCGTCGGCACTTTGCAGGAATAGATCGCGGCGATGGGTTTGCTTGCTCAACTTTTCCGGCACAAAAGTGCGTCCACCAGCGAAGCCGCGTCACCCTCCGATCCGGGCGCGGCCGACACCGCGGGTGAAGTGCGCGGAGTCGGTGCGATTGCCGCGGCCGTGGGCGTGACGACGGCACACGGGATGCCGGCGGAATTTGCCGTTTCGCTCGGCGAAATCATCTCGCGCCTGCCGGAGCATTGCGTGTGGCCGGGCAGGCATGACTCGGGCCGCGTGCTGCGGATTCCCGCCGCAGACATCGCGCCCGGCCTTGAGCGGGGCAGGCCCGAGCTTTCCCTCGCGCGACTTGTGGCTCTGGCACCCGAGGTTTTCCGATGGGAACGCAGCGCCGCGGAGGCACCGCAGGTTCGCCTGCCGATTCAGAAACTGCTCCAGCAGATACGCGGCGACGGAGCATCTGCGCCTTTGATTCCAGAGCCGACTCATCCGCAGTCGGTCTTCGAAGCGCCGTTGGCCCCACCGCAGGCGCACGCACCGGCTCCGGAAATTCCCGTGCCGCCAGTGAAGCTGCCTCCGCGCGGTTCGTCGGAAATGACGCAGTCCGTCTCCGTGATCGCAACCGATCATTCAGAGCGGATGCAAGAGTTGCGCGCATCGAAGGATGTCCCGATTTCCACTACCCTGCGCGCCGTCGTGCTCGGCGGCGTCTCGACCGGCACCGCTGCAAATGCACAGGCTCCCGCCGGACAAATCCTCGCGCCGCGTGTGGTGCCGACGGCGCCCGCGCAGCGGAGCCCCATGGTCCTCGGGCCATCGGTCGTTCACTCCGCGAATGAAGCCGCCGTTCCGCCCGCATCGCGCATCAGGCCGGATTTTGAGGGCCTGCAGAATCTTTTCATGACAGATGCCGCACTCGATGTTGCGGGTGTCGCGGCCCTCGCGGCGAAACTGCCGGGTGTGAATGCCTGCGTTATTTCCGGAGTCTGCGGCCACGCGGATGCGGGCGATTTTTCACAAGGAGTGAGCATGGGCGAAGTGCGCGCGGCCTCGGATGGCCTCGCGCGCATCGGTGGTGCGGCCACGGAAACGCTGCATCGCGGCGAAACCGACATCGCGATTTTCCTTAACGACGAAGCCTGCATCGCGGCCATCGTGAAGGCGGGCGGATTTGTCCCCGGCGTGCGCGAGCGCCTCGCGCGCGTGGCCGAACTGCTCGCCGGCACGACGAACGCACGCTGATTTTTCCGATGCCGACCATTGATTACAACGCGAAGGAAGTGCTGCTCCGTTTCGGAGTCGCGGGCGCGCCGGGCTCAGGAAAGACGCAGACGCTCTGGCGTCTCCACGCGGGACTGCCGCACGAGATGCGCGCGGAACTCGTCATGCGCGCGATCGGCGAGGACCAGGTCGTGAGCTTCGATTTCACGCCGCCGGATCTCGTGCCGATCTCCGACTACCGCGCACGCTGCAGGGCGGTCACCGTCGCGGGAAAAGTGGCAAATCCCGCAGTTCTTGCACGCGCGATGGGTGAACTCGACGGGCTGTTTTTCGTTGCGGATTCGCAGTGCGAGCGCATGGAGGAAAATGTCGAGGCGCTGCGAGAGATCGCGTCGCTGCCGGGACTCAAGGACGTGCCGGTGGTCTTCCTCTACAACAAGCGCGATTTGCCGAACGCAGCGCCGATGGCATATCTCGACCAGGTGCTGAACCGTCTCCGCGCCCCGCGTTTCGCGACGGTCGCGGCGACGGGCGAAGGGCTCGCCGAAGCGCTGTCGGAATTGACGCGGCTCGTGCTGCGATAGTCAGCGTTCGCCTCGGAGGCGCGCGAGGATTTTTTCCGTATCGTACACGCAGCCGGCCCATGCGCCGCCGCTGATGGACTGAAGTTCGGCCCACAGGCGCGTGTCGTCGGGCAGCGCGGCGTGCGGCGCGAGGTCGTCGCGGCGCGGGCGGGCAGCGAGGATGCGCGTGCCTTCCTCGGGGGGAAATGTGCGCTCTTCTTCGCCGATGAAATTCACGCTGCCAGTCATGGCGCTGCGATCGATCACGATGCGGATGAGATCGCCGTCGCGGAGTTTTCCGATCGGGCCGCCCGCGAGCGCTTCGGGGCCGATGTGGCCGATGCATGCGCCGGTGCTCACGCCGCTGAAACGCGCATCCGTGAGCAGCGCGACGTGCTTGCCGAATGGCAGATGCTTGAGCGCGCTCGTGACCTGATACGTCTCCTCCATGCCCGTGCCCATCGGGCCGATGCCCGCGATCACGAGCACATCGCCGGACTGAACCACGCCGCCGCGGATCGCTGCGATGGCTTTCGCTTCGCTGGAAAAAACGCGCGCGCCGCCCTCGTGCCGGTACACGGAATCCGCTCCGACGACGGAGGGATCGATCGAGGTGGCTTTCACCACGCTGCCCTCGGGCGCGAGGTTGCCGACGGGAAAAATCATCGTGCCGGTGAGACCGCGTTCCTTCGCACGTGCGGGCGGGAGGATCACGTCGTCGGGATCGATGCCGTCGAGTTCGCGCAGCAGCGCACGGAATTTTGCGCGGCGCTCGCTTGTCTCCCACGCGTCGAGATTTTCGCCGAGCGTGCGGCCGGTCGCGGTGAGCACGGAGCAGTCGAGCAGGCCGAGTGTGCGGAGGTGGAGCATCACCTCGGGCGTGCCGCCGGCGAGGAAGACGCGCACGGTGGGGTGTCCGACGGGACCATTCGGCAGCGCGTCCACGAGGCGCGGCGTGGCGCGGTTTGCCGCGATCCAGTCATCCACTTTCGGAATCGTGAGCCCGGCGGCGTGCGCGATGGCGGGAATGTGGAGCAGGAGATTTGTCGAGCCGCCGATGGCGGCGTGGACGACGATCGCGTTGCGAATCGCGCCCTCGGTGAGGATGTCGCGGCTGCGCAGTCCGCGTGCGTTCAAATCCACCACGGCCTGTGCGGAGCGTGTCGCGATATCGAGCCACACGGGCTGGCCGCTCGGTGCGAGCGCGGAGTGCGGGAGCGCCATGCCGAGTGCCTCGGCGATCACTTGCGATGTGGCCGCGGTGCCGAGGAACTGGCAGCCGCCGCCGG
>JBDSAR010000642.1:0-2532 GCA_039922035.1 Chthoniobacteraceae bacterium | reverse complement strand
GCGACTCGATCACGCTCGACGTGGCCGCTCGGCGGATCGACGTAAACATCCCCGACAGCGAACTCGCCGCCCGCAAGACTGCATGGAAGGCGCATCCGCCGCACGCGACCCGCGGCTTCACCTCGCTGTTTCTGAACGAAGTCACGCAAGCCGACGAAGGCTGCGACTTCCGATTCCTCCACCGAAGCACGGTGGACGCAGAGCCGGAGATTCATTGATTCCACGACAGATCATTTATGCGAACCATACATTGGCTGATTCTGACGGGTTGCAGCTTCGTCGCTGGTTGCAACAGGTCTTCTGGCACGGTGGTATTTGTTGCACCCGACAAGTTTACCGGGTTGTTTCTGGTAGTCGAAGACAGGAGGGCGGATAGAACTGTGAAAAAGGATCGTGGGGATTACGTCTTCAGCGTTCCGAAAGATGGAAAAATAATTGTTCGAGATGCATCTGTCCTGAGCGAATCGCACAAGTTATCGGTTCAATATGAGAACGGCTATGTCTTGGAGTTTGGTGCGATTGATCCCCGAAGCGGCCATTCTGTGTGGCCGTTGGCAAATGTGGACGGTTTCAAATATTTCTATTTTGTTGGCAGCCTAAACGACTGTGAAGAGGTGAGAAAACAGGGCGACCTCACACGTCTGCCGCTTGGGGTGCCAATTGATGACGTTGTGCTTCGGAATTCACGGAAATAGAGCCAAAGACAACTCCGCCCCGCAGCGCAATAGCCGCACCTTTTCACGACCTACATCCGAAATGAAAACCACATTCACTCCCACCGACATCCACCGCTCCGTCATCTCCGTCCCGCCGCTCTGCCGCGACGCCTCGCTGAAAGTCTGCGCGACGGAGAATGCGAAGCTCATCCGCCACATCGAGGCGGGCGGCGTGACGACGCTGCTCTACGGCGGCAACGCGAACTTCTACAACCTCGCGCCCAGTGAATTCGCCGACACGCTCGACATGCTCGCGGAGAAAGCCGCGCCGGACTCGTGGGTCGTCCCGTCGGTCGGGCCGTATTTCGGCACGATGATGGATCAGGCCGCGATCCTAAAGACGCGGAAATTTCCAACAGCGATGGTGCTGCCGACGGTCGCAGTGAGTTCGCCGGAAGGTGTGCGTGTCGCTGTGATGAAATTCGTCGAGCGCGCGGGCATGCCCGCGGTGCTCTACGTGAAGGACGAAAAATATGTGACGGTCGAAGTCGTGAAATCGCTCGTCACCGCGGGCGTCATCTCGTGGATCAAATACGCGGTGGTGCGAAAGGAGACGTCCGATGATCCGCTGCTGCGAGGGATCGTGGACAATGTGGATCCCGCGATGCTCGTCAGCGGAATCGGCGAGCAACCCGCGGCGACGCATTGGAAGACATTCGGCGTCCGTGCCTTCACCTCCGGCTGCGTATGCGTCGCGCCGCGTCGGTCGCAGGAGATGCTGCGCGCGCTGCAAGGCGGCGATTTTGCGAAGGCTGAAACGATCCGTGAGCGGTTCAATTCGCTGGAGTCGCTGCGCAACGCGCACGGGCCGATTCCCGTCTTGCATCAGGCCGTCGCGCTCGCCGGCATCGCGGAGACCGGCCCCATTTTCCCGCTGCTTGCAAAGCTCGATGCGCAACTCGAACAGCCGATCAAGGCGGCGGCGAGTGGATTGCTCGAGTGGAATCAGACGTAAAACGTCGGGGAGTGGAAATGCCGGTCGCCACGGAAATCATCTCCTGATTTTCAAAACTGACGCAGGGCTACTTCAGATGTTCGCGCAGGAAGCGGAAGAAGTTCCCGCGAAGAACGCCTTCGATGTCCCCGGCGGAATAGCCGCGCTTGGCGAGCAGGCCGTCGAGCGATGCGATGTCGGCGATGCTGTCGAGATCGAGCGGCGTCTGCTCGGTGCCGAAGCCGCCGTCGAGGTCGGTGCCGATCCCGACGTGGCGGGCGTTGCCGGCGAGCTGGCAGATGTGGTCAATGTGCTCGCAGATTTTTTCGATGCGCAGATCGAAGTCCTGCGGCTTGGATCGTTTGTGCGCCCAGCCGTGGACCATCATGATCGCATCGAATGCCATGCCGATCACTGCGCCGCGCGCGACGAGTTCCTTGATTTGTTCGTCGCTGAGCTGGCGGTTCCAATTCGAGAGCGCGCGGCAATTATGATGACTCGCCCAGACTGGGCCGCTGAAGTGGTCGAGCGCGTCGCGCATGCTTTCATCACAAAGATGCGTGACATCGAGGATGATGCCGAGTCGCTCCATCTCCTTCAGCAGTTCGCGGCCGCGCGGCGTGAGCGGGCCTTCGTCATCCGTGCCGCTGCCGTGGATTCCCGGCCCGTAATGCACGGGGCCGAGCGCGATGAGCCCGTCGGCGCGCGATTTTTCCAAGTGCCGCCAGCTCAGGATCGAGTCCGCCCCTTCGAGGCTGAGCAGGTAGCCGATGGGAAGCGCCGCGGCCTCGGCGTCGGAGGCTGCGAGCCACTTCGCGGCGTGTGCCTCGACGTCGGCCCACGTGCGGAGCTGGAGCATTTCGCCGCATTCCTCCATCGCGC
>JBDSAR010000641.1:0-2619 GCA_039922035.1 Chthoniobacteraceae bacterium | reverse complement strand
GTCATCGCCGCCGAGGTGCGTGTCGCCATTGGTTGCTTTCACCTCGAAAACACCGTCGCCGATTTCGAGAACGCTAATATCAAACGTGCCGCCGCCCAAGTCATAGACCGCGATCTTTTCGTCCTTCTTCTTATCTAGTCCGTAAGCCAGCGACGCAGCCGTCGGCTCATTGATGATACGAAGCACGTCGAGCCCCGCGATCTTTCCCGCGTCCTTGGTCGCCTGACGCTGCGAGTCATTGAAGTACGCGGGCACCGTGACGACTGCCTGAGTGATAGTCTCGCCGAGCTTAGCCTCCGCGTCAGACTTCAGCTTCGCGAGAATCATCGCGCTGATTTCCGGCGGCGAGAACGTCTTATTCTCACCGTTCACCACGACCTGAATGTGCGCGTCGCCATTCGCCGCCTTCACGACCTTGTAAGGCACGCGCTTCAGTTCGCTCTGCACTTCGTCAAACTTGCGCCCCATGAAACGCTTCACGGAGAACACGGTATTAGTCGCATTAGTCACCGCCTGCCGCTTTGCAGCCTGTCCGACGAGCCGCTCGCCCGTCTTTGAAAATGCAACGATGGAAGGCGTGGTGCGCGCGCCTTCCGAATTTTCGAGAACGATCGGCTCGCCGCCTTCCATGACGGACATGCAGGAGTTCGTGGTGCCGAGGTCAATGCCGAGGATTTTTGCCATAAATTGGGTTGGTTGCTGTGAGTGGGTTGGAAATGGAAAGTTTCTTCAAAAAGCAGAGCCGACCCTTCTGCAAGGCACGCGCCAAGACCTGGGAATTAATTCAATTCACTGTCCTCTTGTGACTTGCGCAATTTTTCACTCCTGAAGACGGCACTTGTGGCACCACTTTTGGCGCACTTGGCGCACTTGGATCGCGCCTCAGTGACTCACATCGCGCTTCCATCCGCGAATGACACGAAGCAACCCCAGCTACACGCCTGCCATTTTGCGACGTTGCCGGACGCGAGGTCCTTCCGAGAAATCTCCTTTGCGACCGTCGCGACCTTCGCGCGAGGTTACTTCAACGGGCTGCTAAAGCGCCCGCACCACGACCCAAGTTTTCACCGTCTCGCCAGACTCCGGATCTCGCGCGGTGAGTTCATGACGCCCCTCGACCGCCACCGCAAACGTCCGCCCCGCCCGGTCCCGCATCATGAGAGTCGGGCTTTCCCAAATCAGCCGCCCCGAACCGTTCGCGACCAACGGCACAAGGCCCGACGACGGCACATCGGGATCGAGCAGAAACGTGGAACCCGGTTGCGGCGAAACGAGATGCAGCCGCCCTCCGTCTTCGAGCACCACGCGATCACGAAGCTGATTGTCCACGCTCGCCGCCCACTCGGAATATTCCGCCCGGAGCTTCACAAGGCCCGCCGCATCGTAATCGTCCGCACTCTCGGCCTTCGGCAAATGACCCTGGATGAACTTTTCCGAAATCGCATCCGCACGCGGCACTGACAGCACGTGCCCCGTGAGCGGATGAATCCTATGCTCCGCGACGGACGCCGGACGCTCAAACCAACTCGTTCCAAAGCGCCGATGGAGATGCTCCATCACATCGTGCATAATCGGCGCGGCACCGGTGACACCCGACACCTCTCGCATCGGAGCGCCGCTGAAATTTCCCACCCACACTCCGACAGTGAATTCCGGCGTATAGCCCATCGCCCAGTTGTCGCGGAAGTCCGTGCTCGTCCCCGTCTTGCATGCGACAGGAAAATTGAAACGCAGCGCCGAGTTTGCGCCGAAGGACGGAGTGCGCGCCGCATTATCCGAAAGAATGTCCGCGATGAGCCAGCAAAGGTCGGCACGCGTCGCACCCGGAGCGGCGACTTCCCCCTCGCTGACTGGACGACCGCCACCGTTCGCACGCGCGTCAGAGTCCGCACCAGCGAGCAACCGATAAGGCCGCCACTCCCCCATCCGTGCGATCGTCGCGTAAAGGTTCGCCAGTTCGAGCAGTCGCACCTCGGCATTCCCGATCGTGAGGCCGAGCCCGTATTCATCTGGCTCCTTCGGCAGCGTCGTCACGCCCCACGCTTGCAGCCTTCGCTGCAAGATTGCCGCGCCGCCGAGCGACTGGAGCACCTTCACCGCAGGGATGTTCAGCGAGCACGCGAGCGCCTCACGATACCGCGCCGGGCCCTGGCAATGGCGGTGGTAATTCTCCGGGCGATACGGCCCGGTCGGCGTCGGAAATTCCGTCGGCACATCCGGCACGATGGTCGCGGGTGTGTCGCCGCGTTCCATCGCGAGCAGATAAGTGATCGGCTTGATCGTCGATCCCGCCGAGCGCGGCTGAGTCACGCCATTCACCATGCCGCTGCCCGGCGCAAAGTAATTCTCCGAGCCGACCAGCGCGAGCACCTCGCCCGTCCGGTTGTCGAGCACCACCGCCGCCGCATCGCGCACATTCTGCGCACGCAGGCTCGCGAGCCGCTCCGTCACGCTTCGCTCGACGAAGCGGTTCAGATCCAAATCAAGCGTCGTGCGGACTTCGCCCAGCATCCGCTGCTGAAAGGAAGCGGTCGCTTGCACATCCACGCGTGATTTTTCCTGCTCCAGGAGCAAATCCACAAAATGCGGCGCATTGAAAACACGCCGCGCCTTTTCATA
>JBDSAR010000640.1:0-5528 GCA_039922035.1 Chthoniobacteraceae bacterium | reverse complement strand
AGCACGGCGATCCGCGTGTACGCGCTCGGCGCATTCATGATCGGGATGCTCGGCGTGCTCTCGGCCAAGCTGTGGCACGAGCAGATGACCAATTCAAAAAAATGGACCGACCGCCTTCGCAAAAGCTCCTCGGTCACCGTCCGCATCCCCAGCGTGCGTGGTGAAATCCGCGACCGAAACGGCATCATCCTCGTCGCCAACCGTTCGAGCTATTGCGTGGATTTTTACCTGCAGCAGATGGTGAAGGGCTACGGCGAGATGAACAGTGGCAAGGTGCCGCTCGTGAGCTTCCGGACGACGCGCGACGGCATGCTTAAGGACGTCGAGGTTCCCGACATCGTGGAAATCGTGAACGAGGCGGTCATCCCACGCTTTGGAGAATTGCAACTCGCACGCGACTACGCGGCCGGACAACTCGAGCGCCACTACCGCACGAACGAACAGGTGCCCTTCGGCTATCTCGAGGATGTGGATTTCAACACCATCGCAAAGATTTCCGAAAACGACATGGGGCTGCCCGGCGTGGAAGTCTCCCTGCGTCCCGTGCGGCGATACCTCTACGGTTCCCTCGCCTCGCACATCCTCGGCTACGTGGGCGCGCCCGAGGACATCAACACGCTGCATGACATCAAGGAATTCAACTTCTACCAGCCGGACGTGCAGGGACGATCCAATGTCGAGAAAGTGTACGACCAGTGGCTGCGCGGAAAACCCGGCAAACGCATCCTCGATCGCAGCGCGAAAAATAAGATCGGTGCCGAACTCTCACGCGAGGAGCCGGTGCCAGGGGCAAATCTCTATCTCACGATCGACGCGGAAATCCAAACCATCGTCGAGCGCACGCTCAAGCAGGCCGGCGTGGGCCGCGCCGCAGTCGTCGTCGTCAATCCGCAGAATGGCGACGTCCTCGCCATGGCCAGCGTGCCGAACTACGACCCGAACATCTTCATCCCGAAAATCAGCGCCGAGGATTATGACCGGCTCGACGAAGATCCGACCGATCCGCTCGTGAACCGAGCCGTCCAGTCGTTCGCACCCGGATCCACTTACAAGATCGTCTCGGCATTCGCTGGCTTTCTCGGCGGGCTCGCGCCGGGCCGCACCTACAGTTGCGCAGGCGGAGTCACCGTCGGGAACAAATTCATGAAATGCTGGATCGCCGAGCATCACGGTGCTCACGGGCCGCTGAACCTCGTCGGTGCGATCAAAAACTCGTGCAACAGCTACTTTTACCAGTGGGGCCGCGACGCGAAACTGATCAACTACGAAAAGATCGGCGACGCGCTCGGCCTCGGAATGCGTTCCGGCCTGCCCCTCAGCGGTGAAAGCCCCGGCACCCTCCCCGGCCCACGCTGGCTCGCGGCGCAGGGACAGTCTGCCCTTGCGACTTCATGGGGCCACATCGCGAACACGGCGATCGGCCAGGGCTCCGTGCTCGCCTCGCCGCTGCAGATGGCAATGGTCTGCGCGACGGTCGCAAACGGCGGCACCTCTTTCTATCCCCGCCTCGTCGCAAAGCTGGAGGATTCCTCGGGCAAGGATCTGCGCGACGAGCAGGGCAATCTCATTGTGCCCACCGAACCAAACGTGCGGGCGAACCTCCCGAGCATGGGCTTCAGCGTGAGCGAAATCGAAGCGGTCCGCCAGGGCATGTGGAAGGTCGTGAACGAAGCCAAGGGCACCGGGGCAAAGGCGCGCATCAAGGGCGTCGAGGTCGCAGGCAAGACTGGCACGGCGCAATTCTGGAGGACCGTCGGCAAGGACTCCCGCGGACACCCCATCCGCGAGAAGGACAACCACGTGTGGTTCATGTGCTTCGCGCCTTACAAGAATCCGAAGTACGCCATCTGCGTGATGATCCAGGGCGCAAAATCCGGCGGCGGTGTCGCGGCACCCGTCGCACACAAGATTCTCACCGAAAGCCTCGCGCTCGAGGGCGGCTACAAGCCCACCATCGCGTGGATGGAGCCCATCCACGGCAACCTCACGCAGATTTCCGAGATCAAAATGAAGGAGGATGGCAGCCTCAGCACGCTCGTCGCCACCACCTTCAAGGACACCGATCAGAAACCCGGTGGGAACGTCGCATCCGTGGATGAGGAAACCTCCGACCACACCGGGACTCCCAACCAAGCTTCCGGCGCACGCGAGAAATCCGGCGCAAAACCCGAGCTTCGCGAAACCGCCGACGCGCGCGGCCGGGTGAGCGCAGGCTCGGCAAAGCCGAACCTCTGGCAGCGCATTTTTTCATCCGGAAAATCCAAACCGTCGCCTTCATCCACCCAAATTCCCTCACCTCACCGTTAATACTCACCCCACCCAGTGCTCACCAAACTCGCTCAAACAACCTTTTCCCTAATCAACAAAGTGAAACGACTCATCGGACTCGGACCCCGCCAGACTGGCAACAAACTCATCATCACCGTCGAAAAACTGGAGAAGCGCGTCGCGCTCCTTGAGAACGGCATCCTCGAAGAATACAACGTCGAGCGCGCCAACGAACGGAACATCGTCGGCAGCATTTTCAAAGGCCGCGTGCGCAACATCGAGCAGGGCCTCAAGGCCATGTTCGTGGACATCGGCTACGAAAAAAATGCCTTCCTCCATTTCTGGGACGCGCTTCCCGCGGCTCTCGATGCGGGCGTCGAGGAAGTCGAGCGCACGAACAAAAAGCAGAAGCAGCGCATCACCTCAAAGGACATCCCGAGCATCTACCCCGTCGGCAGCGAAGTGCTCGTGCAAGTCACGAAAGGACCGATCAGCACGAAAGGCCCGCGCATTACGACGAACATCAGCATGGCGGGACGCTTCCTCGTGCTCATGCCGTTCAGCGACCAGTGCGGCATCTCGCGGAAAATCGACAACCCCAAGGAACGCGAGCGCCTGCGGAAAATCCTCCGCGAACTCAGCGTGCCCGAGGGCATGGGCGTCATCATCCGCACTGTCGGCGAAGGACAGAAGGCGCGCTATTTCATCCGCGACATCGCCTACCTCGTCGAGCAGTGGCGGAGCATCGAGGAGAAGATGAAGCAGAAATCCTCGACGGCTTGCGTCTTCCAGGAGCCCGATCTCGTCGAGCGCACCGTGCGCGATTTTCTCACGGACGAAATCGAGGAGGTCGTCTGCGACGATCAGAACAGCGTGGCGCGCATGCAGGAGATGGTCGGCCAGGTGAGCAAGCGCAGCGTCTCGCGCATCACACACTACAAGGAGCCCGTGCCGATCTTCGAGCGCTTCGGCATCCAGAAGCAGATCGAGGACGCCTTTCACCGGCAGGTCTGGCTGAAATGCGGCGGCTACATCGTCATTGATGAGACCGAGGCACTCGTCGCCGTGGACGTGAACACCGGCCGCAACAAGGGCGCACGCGACGTGGAGAAGACCATCTTCACGACCAACATGGAGGCCGTGGACGAAATCGCCCGCCAGCTCCGACTGCGCAATATCGGCGGCCTCATCATCGGCGACTTCATTGACATGAAGAGCCGCAAGGATCAGCAGATGGTTTACCAGCGCATGCGCGATTGCCTGAAGCGCGACAAGGCGAAGACGCACGTGCTCCCCATCTCACCGCTCGGCCTCATGGAAATGACGCGGCAGCGTGCACAGGAAAGCATCAGCGGCTCCGTCTTCCAGTCCTGCCCGTACTGCCATGGACGCGGCAAGGTGAAAACGCCGATGAGCATGAGCGTGGAGATCCAGCGCGAACTCCACCGCGTGATGAAGTACTACGTGGACGTCCACGAAGTCCGCGTGCAACTCCACCCTCACGTCCTCGAACGCCTGCGCAAGGAGGACGAGGAACTCCTCGTGGAGATCGAGCGCAAGTACGCCGGCAAGCTCAGCTTCCGCCCCGACACGGCATACCATCACGAAAAATTCAGCCTGCACGATGCGAACACCGGCGCGGAACTGAAGATCACCTGATCGCCATCAGCGCCCCAGCCGCTTCCTGATCCGTGCCGCGATGCGCTCTTTCAGCGGAGCCTTCGCGGCCTGCGGCGGCTGGAGCAGCCAGATGCTCGCAGCGTGCGGTGAGCGAAACAAATCCTCCGGCGCCGCGTGCTTCACATCGAGGCCCGGCACCGGGTCCATCCCGACTTTGCGCAGCACGTGCGTGACGAAGGCCGAGCAGAACAGCGACTGCGGCCGCGCGAGCGGATTCGGCTTCGCGCGCATCGCGGGACGCCGCAGCGCGATGAGCGTGCCCATCAGTTCGCGCAGCGAATACCGTGTGCGACCGGCCACCATGTCCAGCGACTCGCGCAGGATCGCCGAGGTCTCCTCCCCGCCCAATCCGAAATCCAATACCGCCAGCACCGGGTAGCTTTTCTCGCAGCAGAATTTCTCGACCCGGTTTTCCTGCACGCCGAGGCGGATGTTTTTCCGATGCACCTCCAGGTCGCTCTCGAAGACCCAGTGATGCCCGTCATGCCGCTGGCCCTGAAAAAGGAACGCGTGCGACCAGAGGCTCGACTGGCGTTCATCGTCCAGCCCGCGCTGCAAATGCTGGATCAGCCTGCTCACCGCATCCGCACCGCCCGCCAGGCCGATGCGCCCCGGCGCGGCGTAGGTGTGGATGAATTCGCGATTGGAAATTCCGGAGACGATCTGGGGCTGTGGCATGGCCCATCTATTCGCGAAGCCCCTCAGGAATCAATCCGCCGTCCTCCGGGCGCGAAAAGCAGTTCACAGGATTGTGACATTGCGCTGCTTGATGAGTGGCCAACGCGGGGCACACTGCGCCCGCTTTTCATGAGCAAAACCACCAGCAAGAAAATCCTCGTCGCCGAGGACGAAGAAGACGTCCGGCGGCTCGTCTGCAACAGCCTGAAGAACGCGGGCTTTTCCACGCTGGAATCCGGCGACGGTCCCGGCGCGCTCGAAACCGCGCGCACGCAGCTCCCCGCGCTCGTCGTGCTCGACCTCATGCTCCCGGGCATGCAGGGCCTCGAAGTCTGCAAGGCCCTCAAAAACACCCCGGAGACAAAAGGCATCCCCATCCTCATGCTCACCGCCAAGGCCGAGGAAGTGGACCGCATCGTCGGCTTTGAACTCGGCGCGGACGATTACATGACGAAGCCCTTCAGCCCGCGCGAACTCGTCCTCCGCGTGCAGAGCATCCTGCGCCGCGCCTCGGGCCAGCCGCCGGAGGACGCCATCGTGAAGCTCGGGGACATCACCGTGGATCGCACGCAGCACAAGGTCGCCGTGAAAGGCAAGCCGCTCGAGCTGACCGCGACGGAATTCAAGCTGCTCGCCACCCTCATGGAACGCCGCGGCCGCGTGCAGAGCCGCGACTTGCTGCTCAACAACGTGTGGAGCTACGACAGCGTCATTGACACCCGCACCGTGGACACGCACGTCCGCCGCCTCCGCGAAAAACTCGGCAAGTCCGGCAGCCACCTCGAGACCGTGCGCGGCTTCGGCTACCGCATGGCGAACATCCCATAGCCGCCGGTGCGAGGCGGATAATCAGTCCCTCCCTCGTCCCCGGTGCCGTGACGCACGGAGCTGTTCGCTGCAGC
>JBDSAR010000639.1:0-4562 GCA_039922035.1 Chthoniobacteraceae bacterium | reverse complement strand
TGCGCGCCTACGACTCGTGGGCGTCCTTGCGTTCCAATTCGACGTCGTGCCAAGAGACCGGATCATCATCCGGCTCGAGGTGAGTGAGGACGATGAGGCCGGGAATCGCTTTGCGAAGATCGCGTTCGATGATCTCAGCAAGGTCGTGTCCGCGCGTGATGGTCCAATTCCCCGGCATCAGCAGGTGAACGCTCATGAATTGCCGCGCCGCTGCGCGGCGGGTGAGCAGCGCATGATACTGCACGCCTTCCTCGGCGTACTTCGAGAGTGTCGTGCGGATGATTTCGAGCTGCGGGACCGGCAGGCCGGTATCCATCAGCCCGAGCATGGATTCGCGCACGAGAGTCACGCCCGTCGCGACGATGTGCAGCGCGATGAGGATGCCGATGAGCGGATCGAGCCAGAGCCAGCCCGTGAATGCGACTAGCGCGACAGCCGGGATGACCGCGACGGAAGTCCACACATCCGTGAGCAGATGTTTTGCGTCCGCCTCGAGTGCGATGGAATTGCGTTTCCGCCCCACGCGGAGAAGGACGCGCGCGACTGCAAAATTCACGCACGATGCAACTGCTGAAATCGCGAGCCCCGCTGCTGGCTCGCTCAGCGGCTGCGGGGAAAAGAAACGCTCCACGGCGCTCCATGCGATCGCGGCTGCCGCCACGAGAATCAGCGCCCCTTCGGTGCCTGCGGCGAAGTACTCGGCCTTCGAATGGCCAAACGCATGTTCATCATCCGCAGGTCGCGCGGCGACGGCGAGCGAGCCGAGCGCGACGAATGCCGCCGCGAGATTCACGACTGATTCCAGCGCATCGGAGAGCAGGCCGACTGACCCGGTGAGCCGCCATGCAGCGAGCTTCAGTGCAAAAGTGACCACTGCCGCCACGACGGAAAGCCGGGCATAATAGGTCAGTGGTCGCTCCTTCATCCGGCCGAGACTAACGGCTGCGGAAAATTCCGCCATCTCCGCCTTTGTGCATGTCGTGCGAATCTGCGCCCACGGCTCTTTCTGATCACTGCGCGGTTCTCCGCTGTGCCGCGGTCAGGGGCGGAAGGTCAGGTAGTTTCGCCTGCGTGCCAGACTCGATCTGCGACGTAGCCGCACGGCGCAGCTCGCGCCAGCGGTTCCAGTCGTAGTCTGGCGCAAGCGCGATGTGCCGGAGGACGCTGCGCCATTCGATCAGCGCGCGCTCGATGTCACCGGTGCGCAGCGCTTCCGTCTGCAGTTTCACAGCCGCCGTTCCGTGTTCGATAATTTCGCGGACCACCTCTGCCGCGCCGGCACCGTAGTCCACTGGGACGCCCATCGAGAGGTAGCCTTCGAGATCCGCACGGTCGTAAGTCTTCTGACAGATCACTCCGAGCTTTCCGGCAAAGGGCAAATCATCTCCGGCGAAGCGCGGTCCTGCGCGGAGATTTGCGAGATCGAAAATGAGATCGCCGATTTTGCAACTTGCATCCTCCAGTGCGGCCGCGACAGCGAGGCCTTCCCCATGATGGAAAAAGCTGAAGATGATCCCGCGACGAGTGGGCCGTCCGTCCTTTTCGATGAGCCCGAGACGCCTCCAGTGCCACGCGGGCGTCGCTGTGATCTCGACGGTGCGGCACCAGGGCGCCTCTGCACATGTTTCGCAGCAGGGCGGGGGAATCTCGCGCATCGGCGGATTCACGAGCGCGCGTCCTGCTGTGTCGCGATGCACGGCGATGCGATGCGGGGAAAAATCGAGATGCGCGACGAGATGATCGTCGCGAGTGAAGATGGATTCGACGGTGAAGGATGCGTCCGCTGCCCGTCCGGCGGTGCGTTCGGCAGTATCGCCCGCGGAAATGCGCGCAGAAGATTTCACAGGTTGCTGCATGGCGGCGCTCACGAGGCCGGGAAGTTTGTCGAGAATCACCGTTTCGATTTCACCGTCGCCAATCTCGCGTTTTCTCAACTGCCTCCGCAGCCATGGCGCGAGCAGCAGCACGCTTTCGCACTGTGTCCCGAGGATGATCTCGCGTCCGTAGCGCCGTTGGTTTGGGACATCGAGACGGCAGATTTGTCCGAAGCCGAGTCCATCGAGCGTGCGTGCGAGACTGAGCGCAGGCCGCCATTTTCCCTCATGAAAAATCCACGCCTCGCCAAGCACCGCATCTTCGTGTGGCGGCGCAGGCTGCCATTCACCGCGCGAATTCTGCATTTCCTGCACGGAGCGCCGGATGAATCGCGCCCGCTCCATGTCCACACTGAAGCCGCACGGCATCGGGCCCGTCGCGCGTGCATGCTCGACGCCGAGCGCGACTTCCTGCGGGCTGAAAAGTCTGCGGCTCGATTCCAGCGCTGCGCCGAATGGCTCCTCGCCGCGGGCGACTGCGCCTTGCATCACGGCGATGAGCGTGGGCCAGTCGAGCTTCGTGGCGCGGCGCAGTTGTCGCGGGCGGGCGTTGAGCAGGCGCGGCGCATTTTCCGTGAAGAGGACGTAGCCGTTCTCATCGAGCCCGCGGCGTCCGGCACGGCCGAACATCTGGAGCAGTTCATCCGCCTGCACCTGCCGCTCGAAATTCCCGATCATGTAGCGCGTGTCCGTGACGACGACGGAGCGCATCGAGAAATTAATCCCCGCGGCGAGGCCCATCGTCGCGACGACGGCGCGGAGTTGGCCGTTCTTCGCGAGCGGCTCGACCACGCCGGCGCGCTGCGCGTAGCTCAGGCCGCTGTGGTGAAAGGCGACGCGCGCACGCAGCAGGCGCGTCAGCTTCGGGCCGGCGAGATTTTCCTGCTCCGGCGAAAGCACGAGCGGCTGCGTCTCGGGCAGCGCGGCCGCGAGTGTCTGTGCGAATTCCTCCGCGGCCTTCCTCCGCGGTGCGAACATCAGCACGGGGCCGAGGTCGGCGCGCAGCGCATTCGTGATCAGGCGCGGCCAGTATCCGCGGACGTTTGATGCGGCGCGGTTCGGCAGCGTTTCAAGATCCACCTCGGTGAGCGGCACGGGGCGCACGTCGTGTGAGATGAGCACCGCATCGCGACCGATGCGCTTCAGCCATGCGACGACATCCTGCGGATTGCCGACGCTGCCGCTGAGCAGGAGCAACTGCGTGCTCGTCGGCGCGAGCGCGAGCGCGAGTTCGTAATTCACGCCGCGATGCGGGTCGCCGATCATCTGGTATTCATCCACGATGAGGATCTGCGGCCCTTCGCGCCGGATGAACCGCGCACGCTGCGTCTCCAGAGTCGCGACGACGATGTGTGCGTCGAGGTTCAGCGCGAGATCACCGGTGGCGACGCCGACATCCCAGCCGCGCTCGCGCCACTCGGTGAGCTTGTCATTGGCGAGCGCGCGTGTCGGCACGGTGAAGACAGCCTGCCCTTTTAACTCCGGCTGGTACATCTCGAAAATGTACGTTTTTCCCGCGCCTGTCGGCGCATGCACGACCACGTCCTGCCCGGCGCGCAGGGCCGTCACGGCTTCCTGCTGCCAGAGGTCGGGGACCGTGAGGTGTTGGAAGAGGGGATTCACAGCGCAGTCTTGCGCTTGTCGGAAATCGGGGCAAAGGGAACAAGCTCAGGAGCAACAAAAGAGTGTGATGCGTGAACCGATGATCCCCGAAGATGAACCTTCCGCGCCGCTCGCGGCGATCGGTCGCTACCGCCGGCTGAAAGCCGCACGCGAGCGGGGACTTGTCGTGGCTGCGATGGAATTGCCGCACTGGATTTCGCGTGAGCGCGGCGAGTGGGTGCTTTCCGTCGAGGAGACGGCACACGATGTAGCGGCGGCAGCGCTTGCGGAGTTTGAGGAGGAGGAAAGGACGCGTCCGCGCGCGCAGAAGCCGGAGCCGCTGGAGATTCCGAAGTTCGCGCTTCTCGTGACTCTCGCTGCGATGGTGATTTTCTACCGGCTGCAAATCGCTGCCTCACCGGCTCTCATCGAGCGGGGTGTCGCGGCTGATGCGCGGATTTTGGACGGGGAATGGTGGCGCATTTTCACTGCGCTCACACTGCACGGCGGCATCGAGCATCTGCTGTCGAACATCGGCCTCGCGGTGTTTGCATTCGCGTTTGTCTTTTCACGATTCGGCACGGGTGCAGGGCTGCTCGGCACTGTGTTCGGCGGTGCGCTGGGGAATCTGCTGAACGCATTCGCACATGCCGTGAAGCCGCATCAGAGCCTCGGTTCCTCGACGGCGCTTTTTGCAAGCCTCGGCCTGCTCGCGGGTGGTGAACTCGCGGCGCGGCTCATGCATCGCTCGACACGCACTGGTTTGCAGTTGCTCGTGCCGGTGGGTGCAGGCCTCGCGTTCCTCGCGCTTTACGGCGGCGCGGGATCGACTCGCGACGGCACTCCGCTGATGGATGCGGGCAGGGTGGATGTGATGGCGCATCTTTTCGGGCTCACTGCGGGCGCTTTGCTTGGTGCGATATTTTTTGCAGTGGGACTGCGGCGCGGGGCGGGGCGCTGGGTCCAGGTTGCGTGCGGCACTGCGGCAGTTGCCGCACTGTTCGGCGCTTGGGTGGCGGCGCGGTAAAATGTGGAGCCGACGACCCGTCGGTTCAAACGGTGCGGGCATCACCGATGTTTCGGATG
>JBDSAR010000638.1:0-6244 GCA_039922035.1 Chthoniobacteraceae bacterium | reverse complement strand
GTGGCCGGTGTACACGCCGGTGCGCGCGCCTTTCGCGATGTCCTTCAAGTGCATGAGCTGCCAGCGGCCCGGATACTTGTTGAGAAATTTCACCGGGTCCGCGCCGGGATGCACGACCCAGAAGACGTCCATTTCAAAGGCGACGAACTTCGGATTCGTGCGCTCCATCAGCACGTCGAGGAATGTCTTATCCGAGCCCTCGGCAATGGGCCGGAATTCGTAGCCATGATTGTGATACGCAAACGTAATGCCTTCCTTCGCGAATGCCTCGCCCCATTTGTTGAAATCCGCCGCGGCCTTCTCCGTGCTCTCCATGCCGAACATCGCCGGCACATGCGGAATCCACGGGCACGCCGCGTATTTCAGCCCGAGCGCCTTTGCGTCGGCGACGCACTTCGCGAGATCCTTTTCGAGCGCGCCGTATTGAAAGTGCATGCTGAGCGGCTGGAGCCCGCGCGCAGTGAGTTCCTTCAGCATCGCCTCGGGCGTCATGTCGTAGGTGCCCGCGAGTTCGACTTCCCGGATGCCGAATGCCTTCACCTTGTCGAGCGTGCCGGGCACGTCCTTCTTGAACGCATCGCGGAGCGAGTAGAGCTGGAGTCCGGTCTCGCCGGAAAAATCCCCGGCGAACGTGGACGATGCGAGAGCAAGGAGGGAGAGGAGGATGCGCTTCATGCCTCGGAGAATGGACGTTTTGCGCCGGACAGGGCAAGTGCGCGGTTTGGCACCGGGCATTCATCATTCCGAGGCGGGGGGCAATCGGGTGTTACACTTCGACGCCAGAAGCTTCGCCCATGCAGGAGACCGAACGTGTGTTCTCGCCCCCGCACGATTTCCCCCGAAATGGCACCTGGCGACGCTGCCAAAGATGCACGGCAAGCACGCCACAGAAACTCAGCCACGATACGGTGCCCCAGGCGCTCCAGAACGGAGTCTCCGGCCCGCGCGGGTTGGCAAAATACCATGGGAACCCATCCTCCGAAGTCGAGTGATAGAAGGCGAAAAGGAACACCGATGACGCCGCGGTGATCACTGCGTAGCTGCGCGCGCTGAACAGCAGCAGGAATGGCGCAGCCCACACGAAGTACTGCACACCGACACCGGGCGCAAAGACAAAGAACACCAGCCACGCGAGGCCGATGGTCGCGGCGAATTCGGACGGCGCAGCCTTGCGCCGCAGCCAGCCGACTGCCGCGATGCCGGCGATGATCACACCTTTCAACGCCGTCGCGATCGCGTTCTGCGTTGCGGTGAGTTCCTTGAAATCAATCGTCTGCATGTCCGCCGAACCGGTGAGGTGCAGCAGGTAGGTGATGCCCCACACACCCCACGTGCTGCCGTAGCCGAAGACATTGTGCAGGTATTCCTTCGGGCACATCAGCAACGGCCACGACCAGCCTGCCAGCATCACAGCGCCGGATGAGACGGCGAAGCGCCACGCGCCGGAACGCGCGAGCCAGAAAAAGAGGAACACCGGCGCGAGGACGATCGGGACAATTTTGACGTTGCTCGCGAGACCAAAAAGCAGACCGCACAGGATCGGCTTTTCATGCGCGGCAGCGACCACCGCGAAAAACAGCACGGCGACCATGATCGGGTCCACGTTCCCGTGGAATCCCGAGATCATCAGCGAAACCGGGCTGGCGGCAAACAGGATGAGCGCCCACCACGCGGGGCGATTGCCAAACTTTGCGCGCCAGCGCAGAAGGCCTGCGACCACCGTAATGTCGGCAACGACGCAGAACAGCCTCAGCAGGCAGGCGAATGTGTGGGGATCCTTCGCTGAGGCGCCGTACAGCAGCGATGCGAAACCGGCGGTGAGCGGCGTGTGGTTGAATCTCACATCGATCCCGTAGAGATTGATGAAACCGAATTTGTGGATCCCCACGGAGAAAGTGTAAAACAGTACGGTGTCCACACTGCCCAGGCTGGTCATCGCCCAGAGGATCTTGAGCAGCGTCATCGCCACCAGCACCAGAAGCAGTGTTTTCTTACGGCGGGTCGAAGGGGTCAGGCTGGGCGCGACATCCATAGGCATCACCTCATTAGCAGAGGCCACGCCATGCCTCCCGTGTTTCCCGAAACACAACGGTTTCCCAATTTCCCCGCATCCACCAGCGTCCTTTGACGAATGCAAAAATTACTCGTCACCGGCTCGTCGGGACTGATCGGGTCCGAAGTGGTCGCCTACTTTTGCGACAGAGGCTGGAAAGTCCATGGCGCGGATAACAACATGCGCGCGGATTTCTTCGGGGCTGCCGGTGGCACGCGGTGGAATCAGCGCCGACTGCTCGCGACGCACCCGACCTTCCGCCACCACGAACTCGACATCCGTGATCGCGCCGCAGTGCTCGCATGCATCGAGACGCTCCAGCCTGCGATGATCGTCCACACCGCCGCGCAGCCCAGCCACGACCTCGCGGCTTCGCGGCCATTCGATGATTTTGATGTGAACGCGGGCGGCACACTGAATCTGCTCGAAGCCGCGCGGCAGCACGCACCGTCGGCAGTGTTTGTCCACATGAGCACGAACAAGGTGGACAGTGACCGACCGAATTCGATCGCGCTCCTCGAACTGCCGACGCGCTGGGACCACGACGATCCGGCGTTCACCGGCGGGATCGCGGAGAATTTCCCGATCGATCAGAGTGAGCACAGCATCTTCGGCGCATCGAAGACCTCGGCGGACATCATGGTGCATGAATACGGCCGCTATTTCGGAATGAAAACGTGCTGCCTGCGCGGGGGATGCCTCACCGGGCCAAACCATAGCGGTGTCGAGTTGCACGGCTTCCTCAGCTACCTCATAAATGCAACACCGAAGCAGCCCTTACTAGGTGCATGGCTACAAGGGCAAGCAGGTCCGCGACAACATCCACTCACTCGATGTCGCGCGTTTCATCCACGCATTTTCCGAGGCCCCCCGCTGCGGCGAGGTGTATAAGATCGGCGGCGGACGCGCGAACAGTTGCTCAATCCTCGAGGCATTCGATCGCATCGCCGCACTCACTGGCAAGAAGATGCAGTTCGAATATTCGGACAAAAATCCGCGAGGGCGATCACATCTGCTACATTAGCGATCTCACGAAAATAAAGCAGCACTTCCCCGGCTGGGACATCACGCAGTCGCTCGACGACATCTTCGCACAGATCCACCAGCCGGCACTGGCACGGAAATCGTGACAGGCCGGAGCACGGTCACGCGCGGATTTTTTGCAGCCTGAGTCGGCCACTCAGACTTCGGGCACCACCGTCACACGTCCACGCGCAGCACGCCGTCGGTCAGAATTTTTGCCCGCAGCCCGCCGTGGCCTTTCAGCGCCTCCTCCGCGCCTTCGGCAAAAACGGTGTTCATCCAGTGGCACGGTGCGCTCTCCTGCGTGCCGAGAAAGCGCACGCCCTGCACTTCAAACTCGGCGCCGATGAGCGCATTCAAATCCGTGCCCTCGGTGATGATGTTGCGCCTCAGCACTCCCACCGACTTGTCGCGTATGCCGAACTGCGCGCACAGCCGCTCGAAAACTTCCGACGAGAAGAACGTGACCTGCCCCTTGTAGTCGTCCTTGAAATCAAGATAGCGGTCGCCCTCGATGCCGCGGCCGCTGATGCAGCGCGCCTCGGGCACATCAAGCGTCGGGCTGTCACCCGGTGGCTTGCCGTTGTGCCCGACAAAATTGTGTTCGGGACTGATGAAGATGTGGCGGATGCGCATGGCGAGAGCTTGCGTCGGCCCGCGTGCGCGCTCAAACGGAATCCATGTCACACGCCGCGGTGCTGCTCGCCGGTGGAAAGTCGTCGCGCATGGGCCGCGACAAATCCGCGCTGCCCGTGAACGGCGAGCCGCTCTGGCAACGCCAGCTCGCCGTCCTGCGCGCGACGGATCCCGCGGAGCTTTTCATCTCGGGAATCCGCGATGGCCCGTATGCGGATTGCGGCGTGGAAATCCTCGCCGACGAAATCCCCGACTCCGGCCCGCTCGGCGGCATCGCCACCGCGCTGCGCCGCTGCACAAGCGGGTTCCTCCTCGTGCTCGCCGTGGACATGCCCGGCATGACCGCCAATTTCCTCCGCGCACTCCTCGATGAATCGCAGCGCATTGCGATGGGTGCGGTCCCGTCCGTAGACGGGCTTGTGAGAGCTCGGGCAAACATCCCGCGCACGACCCGCGATGATCACAAAACGCTCGAACCCCTCGCCGCCATCTATCCCCGCGCCGCACTCGCCATCGCCGATGAATGCCTCCGAACCGGCGAACGAAAACTCGAAGGCTTCATCCGCAGACTAGAAGCAAGTCAACTCGTGAGCGTGCTCCCCGTTTCGGCAGATGACTCCGCGATTTTCGCGAATTGGAATGCGCCGGAGGACATCCGTTAGAGCGGTTCACCAAAAAGCATGGCCGTTTTTTCAACGAGCAGGGGCGCCCTCGCCCCGTGGTGACCCTCGGGGCGGTGGCGCCCCTGCTCCTTGTGCCGCGACGAAGACACTTCTTGAAACGCTCCAGGCGCACACTGAACCCGGCAGGCTTGAGCCTCCCAGAATTCCCTTCGGGCGAACGATCAGCCTGCGCTCTCGCGAGCGCAGCTACAGGCTCAGGAAATTCTTCAGCAGCTTCTTCCCTTCAAGCGTGAGGATGCTCTCGGGGTGGAATTGCACGCCGTGGATCGGGAACTCACGGTGGCGCAGGCCCATGATTTCCTGCTCCTCGGTCCATGCGGTGATTTCGAGGCTCGTGGGGAATGTCTCCCTCTTCACGAGCAGTGAATGGTAGCGCGTGGCCTCGAAGGGCGATGGAATTCCCGCGAAGACGCCGGTGCCTTTGTGATGAATCGGCGAGGTCTTGCCGTGCATGAGGCGGCCGGCGCGCACGACGTCGCCGCCGAAGACATGACCGATGCTCTGGTGGCCGAGGCACACGCCGAGCAGCGGCGTGGTCGGGCCGAAGCGGCGGATGACCTCGCACGAGATGCCCGCCTCCTTCGGCGTGCATGGGCCGGGCGAGATGCAGATGCGCTCGGGTTTCAGCACGGCGATTTCGTCGGGGTTGATTTCGTCGTTGCGCTTCACGAGCGGGTCCGCGCCGAGTTCGCCGAAATACTGCACAAGGTTGTACGTGAAAGAATCGTAGTTATCGATGACGAGCAGCATGGTGGGTCTTCCTCAAATTGGTTGCGCCCTTTGCGCATGGGATTGCTGCGGACATGTCAGCCTTCCGGATCGTCGAGGATCAGGCGCAGGCGTTCCGCGAGCGCGGCGGGGAAACGCGGGAGCCAGCTTTCATCCACGAGGCCGACGCTGGCAAGGTCGCGCAGGTGCATCCGATCCTTGTCTCGGAAGGACGTGAGTTTCATGCGCAGCAAATCCTCCAGCGGGATCAGTTCAAAGCCGTCGGCGTGTTCCGTGCGGGTAAGTTCGGGCGTGAGCTCGATGGCGTCCGGCGCTGCGAGTTCACCGGCCCAGAGAATGTGGACGGCGTCGCGCACTTTCGCCTCCGGCGAATCGAGGAACACATCCATCGCTCCCGCTTTGCCGAGCGACGCCACTCGGCGGTGCACAAAACCCGCGGCCTCAAGCGCAGCCTGCGCGCGGGCGAGATCCGAGCGGCGGAGCAGGATGTCCACGTCGCGCGTGTTGCGCACGGCGGCGGTGTCCACACGTGAGACCCAGGCGGCGACGGCGTTGCCACCGACGACGGCGTACGGGATGCCCGCACCCGTGAGCGCGGCGGCGGCGCGTTCGAGGCGGCGGCGGACTTGTTCGATGCCTTCTTTCATGCGTGTCCAGGAGATGGGTGCCAGCGTCGTTGCTGTCATGGTTCACAAAATGCCACCGCGCGCTTCACTCGCCAAGGTGCAAAACATTTTCACGACACCGGCGCCTCCTTCGCGCGGGCGATGGCGGCCATCATGCCCATCGCCTTGTTCACGGTCTCGACGTATTCGCCCTCGGGGGTGCTGTCGGCGACGACTCCGGCACCGGCTTGCACGTGGGCTTTGCCGTCCTTCAGCACGACGGTGCGGAGCGCGATGCACGAGTCGCTGTTGCCATCGAAGCCGAAGTAGCCGACGGCGCCCGCATAGACGCCGCGCTTGGATTTTTCCAACTCGGCGATGACCTGCATGGCGCGGACCTTCGGCGAGCCGCTGACGGTGCCGGCTGGGAAAGTCGCGCGCATCACGTCGTAGGCGGAGCGGTCGGGGCGCAGGCGGCCCTCGACGTTGCTGACGATGTGCATGACGTGCGAGTA
>JBDSAR010000637.1:0-1871 GCA_039922035.1 Chthoniobacteraceae bacterium | reverse complement strand
CGCCAAGCCCGGCGGTGTAATGACTGAAAAGCTGGACTTGGGCTTTTGTGTCGCCGCGGTAGGCGGCGCGTTCGAGTCGTTCAATTTCGGTCGGCTCCCGACGCAGATAGAATGCTGCGATGGACCCACACAGGACGAGGAGCGCGACGAGGATGATGCCGGTACTGCGGCGTTTCGGGAGGCGAAGTTTCCACCAACTGGCCGACGCTGACGGCGAGCCGAGCAACACAAACCCGTTGGGTCCTGGGTTCGAGACTTGGAGAGAGCGCGATGGGGGAAGGCGCGGTTTCATTTTGCCGGAGTGAGTTGCAAATCTGCTGCGTTTTTACTTGTTCACATCTGCGCCGTGCATCCTGCGGGCGCGAGTAGGCTGGGAAATGAGTACAAGCATACGCTGGGAAAATATCCCGGTCAAGGTGCCGGATTGTCACATGCGTTTTTCGGGAAGATAGACATCCGCGCAGTGAGCGGTGACATTGCGCCATGCCGAAACCCAGCACCGTGCAGGAGCCTGCGCCGCTCCTTGCCTACCTCTTCGCCACCTGGCCGGAGGAGAAAAAGAAACAGATCCGCACCTGGCTGAAATTCCAGGCGGTGACGGTGAACGGACGCCCAGTGGCGCAGTTCGACCATCCGCTCAAGCGTGGCGATGTGGTGGCGGTGCGCTCGGATCGTTTCGCGGTGCCGAAGACAAAACTCGGCGGCGGCATGAAGGTGTTCTTCGAGGACGCGCATCTCATCGTGATTGATAAGCCGTCGGGCCTGCTGAGCATCGCGAGCGAGGCGGAACCGGAGAAGACGGCGTACTTTCAACTCACGGAATATCTGCGGCTGGGAAATCCGCGCGCGAAGGAGCGCGTGTGGATCGTCCACCGGCTCGACCGAGAGACTTCAGGGCTGATGGTCTTTGCGAAGACGCCGATGGTGAAGGAGACGCTGCAAGGCACTTGGGACACTTTCGAGAAGCGCTACGAGGCGGTGGTGGAGGGAAAGCTGCCGGCGGAGAAGGGGACGTTCGAGTCGGACCTCGATGAGACGAATCCGTACCGCGTCCGCAGCACGCCGCGCAGCGATCTGACACGTCACGCGGTGACGCATTATCGCGTGCTCGCGAAAAGCGTGTGGCGATCTCTCGTCGAGCTGACGCTCGAAACGGGACGCCGGCATCAGATCCGCGTACAGCTCGCCGATGCGGGATGCCCGATCGTCGGCGATGAGAAATACGGCGCGAAAAGCGATCCCGCGGGACGGCTCGGGCTGCATTCGTGCATGCTGCGCTTCAAGCACCCGGTCACGCGCGAGGAGATGCGCTTCGAGTCGCCGCTGCCGAAGGATCTCGCGGCGCTGGTGCGCGCGCCGCGATCCGGAGAGTAAAAAAGGCGAGGCTTCTACTTCAGCCCCTCGACCACCTTCAGCACGTCGGCCGCGTGCGTGTCCGTGGTGGTCTTATCGGTCATGTTCCAGACGATCTTGCCGCCTTTCACGAGGAATGACGTGCGCTTGAAGATGCCCGGCTTCATCGCGGGCACGCCGAAGGCCGCGGCGACTTTGCCGTCGTCATCCGCGATGAGCGGGAAGGGGAAGCTGAACTTGTCGCGGAACGCCTTTTGCGCCTCGGGCTTGTCACCGCTCACGCCGAGCACCTGCACGCCCTTCGCCTTCAGCGCATCCCAGTTGTCGCGCAGCGAGCAGCCCTGCTTTGTGCATCCGGGCGTGTCGGCCTTCGGGTAGAAATAGACGAGCGTCGTGCCCTTCGCGTAGGTGTCCTTGAAGCTGACGGCTTTGCCGTCCTGATCCTTCGCGGTGGGTTCGGGCGCGGCGGCTCCGACGGCGAGCGGTGCGTCCGCGGCAAAGGTGAGCGCGGTGAGGGT
>JBDSAR010000636.1:0-8306 GCA_039922035.1 Chthoniobacteraceae bacterium | reverse complement strand
CGCAATTCACAATGGACGGTGCCCCCGCGCCGCGAGAGCTGCCGCGCGATCATCCGCTTCTTGCCCAGCTTTTCCGCCCAGTACGGAATCAGCGTGCAATGCGCCGAGCCGGTCACCGGATCCTCGGGGATGCCCACGCCGGGCGCGAAGAAGCGCGAGACAAAATCCACGTCCTTGCCGCGCGCGGTGGCGATGACGCCGAGGCTGTCGAGCGTGGCGATTTGCTGAAAGTCCGGCGCAAGCGAGCGCACGTCCTCCTCGTCCCCGAGCAGCGCGAGGTAGTCGCGGCTCTTGCGCACCTCCCGCGGAATGTGCCCCAGCCCGCTGATGAGCCCGGGCGGACCCGCGCACGGCTCGCCGGGACGCGAGGGAAAATCCAGCATCACCACCGTTCCCTCCAGCCCCGCTCCCAGTGCTCCGCAGCGGGCACTGAAGCGGATGGCCGGCTCCCGATGGCCGAGTTCCGTGAACACCACGAACGCCGCGGCCAGCGTGGCGTGCCCGCACAGATCCACCTCGACCGTCGGCGTGAACCAGCGCAGATCCCACGATGCGCCGCTGCCGACGAGGAAGGCGGTCTCGGAGAGGTTGTTTTCCTCGGCGATTTGCTGGAGCACGGACTCGGGAAGCCAGCGGTCGAGCAGGCAGACGCCCGCGGGGTTGCCGCTGAAGGCGCGCTCGGTGAACGCGTCCACTTGGAAGTAGGGAACTTTCATCGCGCACACGCTGGCAGAGCCGGGCGGAGGTTTGCAACCGCCGTGTTTTTGCAGGATGGACGCACGGCGCGCGATGCGGCAGCGTCCCCTGCGATGGAATGGACACGCGACGACTTCACGCTGACGGACGACCCGGATCGGATTGATTTTGCCGAGCTGTGTTCGTTGCTGTGGGGCACCTACTGGGCGGAGACGCGCGGGCGCGAAGTGATCGAGCGCAGCGTGCGTCGCTCACTTTCCTTCGCACTGCTGCGCGGGGGGAAGATCGAGGGCTTCGCGCGCGTGGTCACGGATGCCGCGACGGTCGGATACCTGTGCGATTTTGTGATCGGAAAGGAACACCGCGGCCTTGGCATCGGGCAGTGGATGCTCACACAAATCCTCGCCCACCCGGATCTGAGCGGCTGCCGCATCGATCTGTTCACGCGTGATGCGCAGGATTTTTACAAGCCCTTTGGATTTGGATCGCACCGCTTTACCTCGATGGTGCGGTACCCGCCTCGCGATTCGCGCGACGAAAGCGAAGAATGACGCACGCATCCCGCGATGTTTGCAATTTGTGCGGACGCCGCTAGCATCCCTTTCCACCTTTAACCATCTACCACATCCCATGGGTCTTCTCGACGGTCTCATCAGCTCGCTTCTCGGCGGACTCAACAACAATCAGCAAAACGGTCTGATGAGCGCAGTCTCCGGGCTCGTCACCAGCAGCGGCGGCATCGGCGGGCTCCTGCAAAGATTCAACGGCGCAGGCCTCGGCGATCTCATGAAGGGCTGGATCAGCAATGGTCCGAATCCACCGGCGACGGCTCAGCACATTGAGCAGGTCTTCAGCGCGGATCAGCTCGATCAGGTCGCACAGCAGACCGGCCTCGATCCCAGCCAGGTTCCCGGCCACATCGCGCAAATCCTCCCGCAACTCGTGGACAAGCTCACGCCGCACGGCCAGCCCGTCGAGGGCGGAGCGCTCCAGTCCGGCCTCGCGTCGCTGCTGCAGGGCGGCCTCGGAAAACTTTTTGGACAACACTAGCCCTGCCGCCGATCGGCCCGCAGGCCGCAGGGCGACTCGTGAGAGAGGCACTGCGAATTTTCGCCTTCCCTATCTGATACCATGGCATTGACCTTTGCTCCCCGCGAAAACGCGGCAATCCTCGAGGAAACCTACCAGCGCTGGCTGAAGGATCCGGATTCCGTCGAGCCATCGCTCCGCGGTTTCTGCGAGGGCTTTCACCTCGGTTTCGCAAAGTTCGAGCACAGCGTGCCCGGAGCGAACGGCGCCGCTGCCGTCCCGGTGGTGAAGGGCGACGGCTCGCTGCAGACGCGCGTGGACGGCCTCGTCTATGCCTACCGCACGCTCGGCCACACCCTCGCGCAGACAAACCCGCTTGCGACGCAAAGACCGCAGAATGATCTCCTGAGCCTGCGCGAGCTTGGCTTTGACGACAAGGATCTCGATCTCAGCGTCGGCTCAAAATATTTCCTCGGCGGCAATGCGATGACGCTGCGCGATCTGCGCGCAAAGTTGGAGGCGATCTACTGCGATGACATCGGATTCGAGTTCATGCACATCACGAACCCTCGCGTGCGCAACTGGCTCCGTGACCGCATCGAGAACCGCTCGCAGTGGATCGTGGACGCGGCGACGAAGGCGCGCATGCTGCGGCATATCCACGAGATTGAGGCCTTCGAGAAATTCCTGCACACGGTCGCCTACAAGGGACAGAAGCGCTTCAGCATCGAGGGCGGCGAGTCGCTCATTTCGGCACTCGACGCCGTATTGGAAAATTGCCCGCGCCTCGGCGTGGAGGAGATCACGATGGGCATGGCGCATCGCGGGCGGCTCGCGATCATCGTCCAGTTTTTGCGGAAGCCGTACGGCCTCATGTTCCGCGAATTCGATCCGAATTTTGTCCCGGACTCCGTGTATGGCGACGGCGATGTGAAGTACCACCTCGGCTACGTGAACACGCGCGAGACTTACACCTCGGACAAACATATCGAGGTGCGCCTGAGCGCGAATCCGAGCCACCTCGAGGCGGTGAATCCCGTCGTCATCGGCATGACGCGCGCGCGCCAGCGCCATCGCGGAGACGTGGTGGAGCGCTCGAAGGTCGTTCCGATTTTGATCCATGGCGACGCGGCGATGGCCGGGCAGGGGATCGTCGCCGAAGTGCTGAACATGTCGCAGCTCCAGGGCTATCGCGTCGGCGGCACGATCCACATCGTCACGAACAACCAGATCGGATTCACGACTCTGCCCGCCGATGCGCGTTCGTCGCAGTACTGCACCGATGTCGCGAAAATGGTGGAGGCGCCCGTTTTCCATGTGAATGGCGACAGCCCGCTCGCCGTCCGTTTTTGCACTGAGCTGGCATTTGAATTCCGGCAGCAGTTCAAGCGCGATGCGGTCATAGACATCGTCTGCTACCGCCGTCACGGCCACAACGAAACCGACGAGCCGGCCTTCACCAGCCCGCTCATGTACCGCGAGATTGCCACGCATCCGCAGATCGGGAAAATCTTCATGGATCGCCTCGTCGCTGACGGCGTGCTCGCCGAGGAGACCGCAGTCGCCGAGCAAAGGAAAATATGGGGTTTGCTGGAGCAGGAACTCGCCGCAGCGCAGGCCGCACCGAAGGACAACAAGCAGGGTCACGAGAAGAAACTCGCGAGGCTCGAGGGCAGCACCTACGTGAACCAGCCGACGTACTCGCACGACACCGTGGACACTTCCGTGCCAAAGGATGTGCTCGGGAAAATCATCACGGGCATCACGACCGTGCCGGAAGGATTCAACATTCACCCGCGAGTGAAGACCTTCGTCCTCGACAGGCGCCGGCAGGCATTCGAGCGCGGCGAAGGCTTCGACTGGGCGACCGCCGAGGCGATGGCGTGGGGCTCACTGCTGCTCGAAGGGAAACACGTGCGACTGAGCGGACAGGATGTGCGCCGCGGCACCTTCAGCCAGCGGCACGCGTACTATTACGACGTGAACACCCGCCAGCGCTGGTGCCCGCTCGACTCGATCGAGCCCGGCAAGCAGGGAAAGATTTGCATTTACAACTCGCTCCTCAGCGAGGCCGCCGTGCTCGGCTTCGACTACGGCTATTCGCTGAACTACGAAAACATGCTCTGCCAGTGGGAGGCGCAATTCGGTGATTTTGTGAATGGCGCGCAGGTGATCATTGATCAGTTCATCGCGAGTGCGGAGAGCAAATGGCAACGGCCGAGCGGCATCGTGCTGCTGCTCCCGCACGGCTACGAAGGTCAGGGGCCCGAGCATTCCAGCGCGCGGCTGGAGCGTTTCCTCCAGCTTTGCGCGGAGGAAAACATGCAGGTCGCGAACCTCACCACATCTGCGCAATACTTCCACATTCTGCGCCGGCAGATGATGCGCGATTTCCGCAAGCCGCTCGTGCTCATGACGCCGAAATCCATGCTCCGTCTCGACGTGGCGGCATCGAAGCTGACTAATTTCACCGAGGGCCGTTTCCACGAAGTGTTCGACGGCACCGAGTCGCTGAACTGCAAGCGCGAGGACGTGAAGCGCATCATTTTCAGCTCGGGAAAAGTCTTCCACGACCTGATCAAATTCCGCGACGAAAACCAGATCAGCCGCACGGCCTTCGTACGCGTCGAGCAGCTTTACCCGCTGCACGAACAGGCGATCACGGACGCCATCGCGATGTATCCGAAGGTGAAGAAATTCGTCTGGTGCCAGGAGGAGCCGGAGAACATGGGCGCGTGGCGCTACATCGCGCCGCATCTGCGTCATATCGCGGGCCAGAGCCCTTTCTACGCCGGACGCGACGAGGCGGCGAGCACCGCGGTCGGCTCGAAAAAAGTGAGCGATCTTGAGCAGGCGCAGCTCGTCCGGAAGGCATTTGAGGTTTGATCCTGAAGCGGGCCGGAGGACGCGCAGTTTTTTCGGAGCCGCGTGCATTCATTGTGTCCGCAGCCTCGCTCCCGTTATGATGGGGACATCCAATCGCGTGTTTGCGACGATGTGAGTATGCGGACTGAAAGATCGAATAAGCGGCTGGTGTTCCAGTCGAACTCGCCGTCCGTTTTAAGCCACCGATGAAAACTCATTTTCTCCTCTGTCCCGCACTAATTTTCATTCTCGCCGGATGCGATCAGAAAAATGCCGCTGTGGACGACCTCCAGCGCAAGAATGCGGAACTCCAATCGAGACTCGAGGAGCAGGAGCGTGCGGCGAAGCTGAAGGCCGCCGAGGATCTCGCCACACAGCAAGTGGCGGCAAACGATGAGGCGGCCCGGAAACTCGCCGCGGATCGTGCGGCGCTCGACGCACAGATGGCACAGCTCACCGCGGCGCAGAAGGCAGCGGAGGCGGAGCAGTTCCGCATCAGGCGTGAAGCACTGAGGGCCGAGGAGCAGCGGATCGCGGACGCGCGCGCGATGTCGGCGCGGCAGCAGGCAGAGGCACGCGAACGCGCGCGCATGCGTGAAGTCCGCCCGGTCGCTGACCGGCGGACGCTCGATCTTTTTTACGATCAGCTCGATCCTTTCGGCGACTGGATTGAAGTCGAAGGCCACGGCTTCGTTTTTCATCCGACGGTGGCGACGAGCCGAAGCTGGCGGCCTTACATGGATGGCGCGTGGCTGCGCACCGACCAGGGCTGGGCGTGGAAATCGAATGAGCCCTTTGGCTGGGCGACGTATCATTACGGGCGCTGGATGCGCCTGAACAATCGCGGCTGGGTGTGGGTGCCCGGCAGTGAATGGTCGCCCGCCTGGGTGGCGTGGCGGTGGAATGAGGATTATGTCGGATGGGCACCGCTGCCGCCGGAGGCGTACAGCGCGAATGGATTCAATTCCGCGGTGGACGATTACTACGACATCGGCGCGGGCAGCTACATGTTCGTGTCGGTGCGGAATTTTCTTGGCGGCAATTCCTACGCAGGACGGTTCGTCGATCCGGAACGGAATGCGCGCATGGTCCACGAGACTGCGAACGTGACGAACATCAGCTACCGGCAGGTGAATCAGCAGACGGTGATCGTGAATGAGGGGCCAAATCTTGCAGTCGTGAGCGCGGGGGCACCGGCACCGCCGCCGACTTTGAGGATTCACCGGATCGAAGCCGGCAATCCGCACGATCATCCGGCGGTCACTGCTGCGGGAGTGCTCTCCATTTTCGCGCCGGCAATCATTCACGAATTGCAGTCGAAACCGAAGCTGGTGAAATTCAAGGAGCCCTTCGATGTGAACCGCGGGTGGAAGGATGTCCCGGCAGACATGCAGGCCCGCATCCGCGAGCGGAACACGACGGAGGCACGTCAATTTGAAGGCAGGCAGCGCGCGGGTGTGCCCACCGCGCCGCCAACGCCGCCGCCTCGCGGCGCAGCTCCGGTTCCGGAATCGGCGATGCCGAATGTTGTGCCGCCGGCTGTTCAGCCTTCGCCTGCGAATCCCGGTCCGGTTCCCAATTCGTCGGGGGGGCTGCGGCCTGGCCGTCCCGATCGGTCGGTTAAACCCGCACCTGCTGCACCGACTGCACCCGCAGCGGTTTCCACTCCACCTGCCCCGGCGCCGATCGTCGTGCCCGCTCCTCAGCCTGCGCCGATTGTCAAACCCGGACGGAAGCCAGCGCCCGTTGCGCCAGTCCCGGTTCCCGCATCAAATGTTCCGCCCGCGTCGGTCGTCACACCCGAACCAAAGCCGGTGATCGTCCCACCTGTTCCGGCGCCTGTGCCGGTCGTCCCGCCTGTGCCGGTGATCAAACCGGAACCAACGCCAGTGATCGTCCTGCCCGCTCCGGTCGTTCCACCTCCGCCGGTGATCAAACTTGGCCCGAAACGGGAGATCGTTCCGCCGACTCCGGCAGCCGTGCCGGCTGTTCCGATCGCGCCGGTGATCAAAGATGAACCGAAGCCGGTGGTCGTACCGCCGACTCCGGCGCCCGTGCCGGTTGTTCCGATCGCGCCAATGATCAAACACGAACCGAGGCCGGTGGTCATTCCGCCGACACCGGCGCCCGCGCCGGTTGTTCCGATCGCGCCGGTGATCAAACACGAACCGAGGCCGGTGGTCATTCCGCCGACACCGGCGCCCGCGCCGGTCGTTCCACCTCCGCCGGTGATCAAACTTGAACCGAAGCCGGTGGTCATTCCGCCGACACCGACACCCGCGCCGGTCGTCGCGCCAGCAGCCACTTTACCCGTGCCGCCTCCGGTCCCTGACGTTCCGAAAAAGCCGGACGCTCCGTAGTGATTCGCGTCCGCAGTGGACGATCGTGCGGGGTCAAGTCGCCACGCTCCGGCGCATGGCTGGTGTCGGAGGCGATTTTTCCGCCTGGCCAATGATGCGCTTGTCAGTGTGCCGATGATGCTGCTTCCATCCGTCTCCGTTTTTTCCATCCTACTTTCATGAGTCTCGAAATCAAAATCCCAGCGGTCGGCGAGTCAGTCACAAGCGGCATGATCTCGGCGTGGTTGAAAAACGACGGCGACAGCGTCAGCCGCGGCGACGCGCTCTTCACGCTCGAAACGGACAAAGTTTCCACCGAAGTCACCGCCGATGCCGCAGGGACGCTGCGGATCAAGGCGCAGGCGGGTGCTGAGGTGAAAATCGGCGAAGTGGTCGGGCTGATCGAAGAAGGTGCCGGCACACCCGCCGCACCCGCTCCCGCCAAGGATGCTCCGGTGAAGCAGACCGAGACGAAGCCGCAGGAAAAGGCCGCAAAACCCCAGCCTCCCTCCGTTCCTGTGCCAGCACCCGCGCCCATCGCGGAGTCCACCGCCGCCGTCGCCGCGGCGAATGAATCGCTGGCAGTCCTTTCCACCAATGTCGCGGCCTCCGGCGAGGAGCGTGTGACACGCAAGAAGCTCTCGCCGCTCCGCCGGAAAATCGCCGCGCAGCTCGTGATGGCACAGCACACTGCCGCGATTCTCACGACGTTCAACGAGGCCGACATGTCGGCGGTGATGACCCTGCGCAAGGCGATGGGCGAGGACTTCCTGAAGCAGCACGGCATCAAGCTCGGGTTCATGTCGTTCTTCATCAAAGCCGTCGTCGCCGCATTGAAGTCGGTGCCGCAGGTGAACGTGCGCGTCGAGGGCGAGGACCTCGTGCAAAATCATTTCTACGACATCGGCGTGGCCGTCGGCACTGAGCGTGGGCTGATGGTGCCGGTCGTGCGCGATGCGCACCGCAAGTCCTTCGCGGAAATCGAGCGCGACCTCGTCGCTTTCGCTGCAAAGGCGCGCGAGGGGAAAATCGGGATCGCGGATTTGTCCGGCGGTGTCTTCACGATTAGCAACGGCGGGACGTACGGCAGCTTGCTCAGCACGCCCATTTTGAATCCCCCGCAGAGCGGCATCCTCGGCATGCACAAGATTCAGGAACGCCCCGTCGTGGTGAACGGCGCGATCGTCATTCGCCCGATGATGTATCTCGCGATGAGCTACGACCACCGCGTCGTGGATGGGCGCGAGGCCGTGACCTTCCTCGTCCGCGTGAAGGAAGCGATCGAGCAGCCTTCGCGACTGCTGCTGGAAGTATGAACGGCGCGCACATCGCGCCATGAAATTGAATGCTGCGATGAGACGTCACGCAAAGGCGCAA
>JBDSAR010000635.1:0-3137 GCA_039922035.1 Chthoniobacteraceae bacterium | reverse complement strand
TAGCCCATGCGCGTCTCGCCCGTGTTCATCATGAAGAGCGCCGGCGAGTGGTTGTTCGACTTCGTCCAGCACGAGTGAATGAACGTCATCTTGTCCACGTGCTGCGAGAGATGCGGAAAAAGTCCGCTCGCCCACGTGCCGCTCTTCCCGTGCTGCTGCCAATCGAAGGGCGACTTCATCAGCGGCCCAACCGATCCCGGAAAGAACCCCGTCTTCGCATCGAAGCCCTCGAGCGGCTGTCCGTCGCGCTTCGCCAGTTCCGGCTTGTAGTCCCAGGTATCCACCTGGCTCGGCCCGCCGTTCGTGAAAATCCAGATGACCGACTTTGCACGCGCACGCAACGGCGGCGTCTTCGGCGCGAGCGGATTCAGCGAAGCGGCAATCCCCGTGCGCTCAAGCAGCGCAGCAAGCGCGAGCATTCCGAAGCCGCCGCCCGCGCGCCCGAGGATCTGCCGGCGGGAAAATGGAGTCTGGGAAAAGTTCATGGGGCAGTTTGGTGCGCAGAGTTTGCTATTCGAGGTAGGCAAAATCGTTCAGCCCGAAAATCACCTGCGCAAAATCCGCCAGCGCGAGGTGTGCGGCATTCGGTTTTCCCTCCGCAGTGTAGCTCGCCGTCTGCGCCGCGATGAATGCGCGCGCGGCCGCCGTTTCCTCCACGCGCGGCATCCGGCTGATCGCGATCCGATACGCCTGCGCGATCCGCTCATCGTCGCCGCTCACATTTTCCAGCCGCGAAGCAAACGCTTCCGCCCACTCGCGAACCTGCGCTCCATTCATCAGCATCAGAGCCTGCGGCGTCACCGTCGTCGTCGGACGCGCGCCCTGGCTCGCAAGCGGCTCCGGCTGATCGAATGCCACCATCGAGCCGATGAGCTGGCTCCGCTTCACCGTGAAATAAATGCTGCGCCGCCTGCTGCGCTCGTCCTTCGTGCCGGGTCCGAACATCGTCGTGTCGATCAGCCCGCTCACCGCGAGCATCGAGTCGCGGATCGCCTCGCCTTCGAGCCGCTGCGGCACGCGGCGGGTGAACGTGTCGTTTGCCGGATCCGCCGCTTCCTTCGCCGCATCACGCGCGCTGCCCTGCTGCCACGCAGCGCTCATCATAATGAGCTTGTGCAGCGGCTTCAATTTCCAGCCGCTGCGGATCAATTCTCCCGCGAGCCAGTCGAGCAGTTCGGGATTCGACGGCATCGCGCCGGTGCGCCCGAAATCATTCGGCGTCGCCACGAGTCCGCGTCCGAAATGATGCTGCCACACGCGATTCACGATCACACGGGCCGCGAGCGCACCCGCGCCGCGCTCGGTGTCCGTGATCCAGTTTGCGAGCGAATGGCGGCGTCCGGAAAACTGCGCTCCTTGCGGCGGCTTCCAAGCCCACTGATTCTCAGCGTCCGCCGACGGCATGAGCACCTGCAGGAAGCTCTGCGCCGCCACGCCGTCCTTCAGTTCGGTGTTGCCGCGCTTCAGCACAAATGTCTCTTCGAAAAAATTCGCGCCCTGCGAATGCATCACGAGCGGCTTATAGCCCTCCGCGCACACGAGCACCTTCGTCGTGTTCGCCGGCTTCATCGTGTCATGCGCCGCGAGTTTCGCATCGAGCCCGCGCCAGCCCGTGTCGCGCCGCTTCCACCAGTCGAAAAGTGCGCCGCGCTGCTTGTCATCGAGCGCGCCTTTTTTCCGCAGCACGTCAAACGCCGCCGCCACCGGTCCCGGCAGCGATTCCGCGTTTAGCCGCGGCTCCGCGTCCGCGATCACTGAGAGGCGCGGACGCCCGATGCTGTGCTGCTTGTTCACCGCAAATTCGAGCACCACCCGCAGCACCGCGCCGCCCTCGAAATCCACCGGCGCGGCAAACGTGAATACCGCCGAGTGATCTTTTCCGAACTGCGGATCGACCGCCCAGCCGGTCTTCGGATTGTCGTCAAGCGACGACGCGATGCTCAGACTCGCCTTGTTCTGCTCGAAGTCCGCGACGGCCTTTGCGAGCTTCACCTCCTTCTCCGCACCGCCGCCGGTCGCCTTCGCAAACACGCGGATTTTGCTCAGCGCAAAATTTCCGTTGTCCGCACGGCCGGGGCCGCCCTTGTGCATCGAGGGATGCGCGAGCGCGTCGAGACGCAGTCCGGTGATGCGGCGCAGCGGCGTGCCCGCGGTGAATGTGTAGGTGTCCTGTCCGCCATTCGTGCCGCCCGCAAGATACGAGCCGTCGTCGAGTCGCGTGAAAGTCGCGCCTGCCTGCGACTTCGTCTCGCTGAGCGCAAGCACGCTCCACGTCGCGCCCTTCGGCATCTCCGCACCGGTCGCGAGCCAGCCGTCAAATTTTCTGCGCAGGCCCTTTTCGTGTCGCGCGAGTTCCGCCGCGAGCGGCTCGCGTTTCGCAGTCCACTCGCGCAGCTTCGGAGCGTTCTGCTCGGGATGGATGTCGAGATCGATCACACTGCGCGTCGTCGTGGTGAACGTGCTCAGCATCCGGTAGTAGTCGCGCGTCGGAATCGGATCGTATTTATGGTCGTGGCAGCGCGCGCACCCGACCGTCAGCCCGAGGAACGCGGCGCTGGTCGTCGAAAGCATGTCGTCCATCGCGTCGTAGCGCGTGCGCTCGACTTCGTTTGCCGTGATCTGCGTCGGAAAAACTCCCGCGCCGAGAAACCCCGTCGCCATCAGTGCCAGCGAATCGCCCGGCGCAAACTCATCCCCCGCGAGCTGCCAGCGCACGAACTGATCGTAAGGCATGTCGTCATTCAGCGCGCGGATCACGAAGTCGCGAAAATGAAACGCGCCCTCACGATCGTAGTCATGCTCGAAGCCGCTCGACTCCGCGAAGCGCGCGACATCGAGCCAGTGTCGCGCCCACCGCTCGCCGTAGCGCGGCGAAGCGAGAAGCTCATCCGCGAGCCTCGCCATTGCCGACTGCGGATTCGCGGAGAAGTCTTTTTCAAACGCCGCAATCTGCTCCGGTGTCGGCGGCACACCGTGCATCGTGAGATACGCGCGGCGCACCAGCGTGGCTGCGTCCGCAGGCGCGGCGAGCGTGAGCTTTTTTTCCGCCGCTCTCGACAACACAAATGCCGTGACCGGATTGGGCGAGGTGCACGTGGGTATTGTCACCTTCGCCAGCGGCTGAAACGCCCACCACT
>JBDSAR010000634.1:0-3389 GCA_039922035.1 Chthoniobacteraceae bacterium | reverse complement strand
GGAAGACCGGTAGTGACGATGATGCGGCCATCCGGCGAATCATCACTGACAAAGATTTCGAGGCGCTCGATGCACTCGCTTCAAAATTCAGGACCGAGAAGGCACGATATGCCTCGGGGATGTGGCGCATCTTTGCGTTTTACGAGAATGTCGGTGGTCCGCTTGCGGATACGCCAGAAGGATGGACCAAGCATGAAGCATGGCTTAAGGAAGGTAGTGTCCTGAGAGGTCTGCAAAAAGAAAATGGATCATGGTAAGGACGGGAGCGACCAAGCAACCCGAACCCAAAAACAACCATGACCCGAAAGAGCAGTAGGAAGACCGTGAACGAACTCAATGCGATAATAGGTGCAGGCGGTGGCCGCCGAGAGAACCTGGCCCCTGATGCTCGGCACCAGTGCTTGCGTGGAGCAGTTCTCGACGATGGCGGCAAAGACCTTGCCGCCGCGTTGGAGCAGTCCGATGACCGGCGTCTTGCCGCCCGCGCCCCGAAGTCGCTCTCGTCGATCTCCACCTCGCCCGCAAACGGGCGCGCTGCCTCGGTCGCCCGTTCCAGAGTCCGCCGCCGCAACCGCTCGTAAGGCCGTTGCGTGCCTTGCACGCTCAGCCCCGCCAAACCGCCCGTTGTCAGCGCCGGAACGTCTGCACAAAACAATTTCAAGACCTTCCGGAAATGAACCTCGGAAATGTGTGCGCGATCCATGTAACGGCTTTGCATTGAGGGTCAGCACGTCCCGCATTTCCCTTCTCGTAAAGTTGCTAAGACCCTTGTCAGAAATGGAAATCTTCAGCCGAACCGTGATCGCTTCGAGCATGGCGCGGCTCACGTTCTGATCGCAGAGATCGATGCTGAGAAGGGTGGATGCGTAAATAAGCACTTGCGTAAACGCCGTTGTGAACGACACTCCCCGCCCTTCGCTTAGCCTGATGACTGGGCGAAGTAGCTCTCAAGAGCTTTTTCAACCCGGCGAAGGTCTCAACCCCGCCAATTCATTCGCAAAAGCAAATCCAACCATGCCTGTTCAAGATGATGTTATCGTAATCGAGGGAAAAATCACGTCGGTGCTCGCCGGAACCATGTTTCGCGTCGAACTGGCCAACAAACACCTCGTGCTCGCACACATCTCAGGCAAGATGCGCAAGCGGTTCATCCGCCTCGCAATGGGAGATCGTGTGAAAATGGAGATGTCGCCCTACGACCTTACGAAGGCACGCATCGTTTATCGTTTGGGGTAGGGAGGGCGTCCGTGAAGGAGGAGCAGGCGGGCTGAAGTTGTGAATTTGCCGGGGCTACTTCTTCTGCTCTTCGAAGATGTCAGAAAGTGAATGCTTCAGTCGGTCTGTGATCGTCTCGAGCATGTCGAGGGTTACGCTCTGAAGGCACATTTCAAATCCGGTGCAGCTTGGACGCGGAGAAGTCCATGCGCTTCTCGAATTGAACGTACGGCAATGCACCTCTGGCATTGCGGAGGAATACTGCGGGCTGCTTTCTGAGCTTCTGGCACACCCAAAATGGCTGCGGCGAAACATGTCTCACATGTGATAGTTCTCGCGTGACCGCCTTTCCGACCGGATGAAAATCGGCAGCAATCTTCCCGGATCATGACACCGGTCCTCCTGACTGTATTCGCACTCATCTGCATCCCGCTCGACGCGCCGCCAATCTCTCACAGCGCCTGGATCAGCTTTTGGGGAGCAGGCCAAAGATGCGACTGCGGGCAAGCTGGACGTAGTGGAAATGGACTGGGCGACGGCTCTGCATGATGCGGCGCGTCCGGCGCCAGCCCACGCCGCGAAGATTGGGTGCCGTTCACTGGACATCCTGCACTGTGCGCTGGCGAAGGTGGAGGGGATGCGAGTGCTGGAGATTTGAGCTTTCCGGCAAGCAAGGGCGTTCTCCACACGGAGCAAGGGCGTCCAATGCGGAGTGGGGGATGCGAGTGAGCCTCTGGGGATGTGGATCGTCCGTCTAGCTCTTCGCAGGCCGTACACGTTTGTCGTGGCGGCGCTCTTGCTGCTGCTCATGACGCCGTATGTGCTTCTGCGCACGCCGACGGATATTTTTCCCTCGATCAATATCCCGGTCATCTCGGTCATCTGGCAGTACGCCGGCCTGAACGCTCGCGAAGTCGAGCAGCGCATCCTCTACAATCACGAGCGCTCGCTTTCCGCGACGGTGAACGACATCGAGCACATCGAATCGAACAGCTACAACGGCGTCGGCATCATCAAGGTCTTCCTCCAGCCCGGTGCAAATGTGGACGGCGGCGTCGCGCAGATCACGGCGGTCGCGCAGACGATCCTGCGCCTCATGCCGCCCGGTCAGCAGCCGCCGCTCATTATCCGCTACAACGCCGCCACCGTCCCGATTCTCCAATACAGCCTCTCGAGCAAAAAGCTGAGCGAGCAGGAAGTCGCCGATCTCGCGCTGAACCAGGTGCGCATCGGCCTCGTGAATGTCCCCGGCGCGCAAATCCCGTGGCCGTACGGCGGGCGGCTGCGCACCGTCGTCGTGGACCTCGACCTTCCTGCGCTGAAGGCAAAAAATTTCCGCCCGCAGGATGTCGTGGATGCGGTGAACGCGCAGAACCTCATCCTTCCCGCGGGCACCGCGAAAATCGGCGACACGGAATACAACATCGAGACCAACAGCAGCCCGCGCGTGCTCGAGGAACTCAACAACGTGCCGGTCAAGATCGTGAACGGCGCGACGATCTACATGCGCGACGTGGCGCAGGTGCGCGACGGCTTCAATCCGCAGACGAACATCGTCCGCATGGACGGCCAGCGCGGCGCACTGATCACGATCATGAAGAGCGGCTTTGCCTCCACGCTCGATGTCGTGCGCAGGATCAAGGCGCAGATCCCGCAGGTGCGCAAGACCGTGACGGCGGATCTCGACATCAAGGAGTTTGCCGATCAGTCCATCTTCGTTCGCGCAGCCATCTCCAGCGTGGCCAAGGAAGGCGTGATCGCCGCCGCGCTCACCGCGATCATGATCCTGCTCTTCATCGGCTCGTGGCGGAGCACGGTGATCATCGCGCTGTCCATTCCGCTCAGCGTACTCGCCTCGCTGGCAGCGCTGAGTGCGCTCGGGGAAACAATCAATCTGATGACGCTCGGCGGCCTCGCGCTCGCCGTCGGCATCCTCGTGGATGAGGCCACGGTCGCCGTGGAAAACATCCACGCGCATCTGTCGCGCGGTGTCTCGCTCGCCCGCGCCGCGTACGATGCGACGGTCGAGACCGCCGTGCCGCGGCTGCTCGCGATGCTGTGCGTGCTCGCGGTGTTCACGCCCGCGTTCTTCATGGTCGGCGCGGCGCGCGCGCTGTTCGCGCCGCTGGCGATGGCCGTCGGGTTCGCGATGATAGCGTCCTACGTGCTCAGCT
>JBDSAR010000633.1:0-5033 GCA_039922035.1 Chthoniobacteraceae bacterium | reverse complement strand
TCGTCGTCCGCATCGCGCGACCGATGGGCAGTTCGCCTTTTTCCACTGCGGCGGTGTAGCTCTCGAAGTCCGGCAGATTTTGAAAATGCACGCCGCCGAGGTGGCTGAAGCTCGCGACGCCGAGGCCGAGCAAGTCCGCGCCTTTCCACAGATCGTCGCGATAGACGAACTTCGTCCTCTGCGGATCGCGCACGGCGGTCGTCGCGCTCGTGACGGTGTAGCCGTTCGCCTCCAGCGCGGTGAATGCCTCGTTCACCCAGCGGCGCTTCGTGTGCCAGCATGCGACGGGCGCGACGAGTTTTCCCTCGGCTTCCATCTGCTTGAAGATGCCCGTGTTGAAGGGGATCTCCATCTGGTAAATCGTCACGCTGTCCGGCTGCAGCTCGATGAGCTTCGCGATGTTGCGCTGCCAGTTTTCGTCCGTCTCCTCCACCATGCCGGCGATGAGGTCTATGTTGATCTGCGGAAAGCCGACGCTGCGTGCAAAATTGTAGGCGCGGTAGATTTCGTCCTCGCGGTGCGCACGTCCGTTGATTTCCAAAATGTGCTTGTCGAAATTTTCCACGCCGAGCGAGAGGCGCGTGACGCCAATCTGCCGAAGCGCGCTGAGCTTCGCCTCGGTGAGCGTGCCGGGCTCGGCCTCGAATGCGACCTCCTCGACTTCATCCCACGGCAGCAGCGCCTTCATGCGATCCGTGAGGGACGTGAGCTGCGACACCGAGAGGTAGCTCGGCGTGCCGCCGCCGAAATAGACGAACTTCGGTTTCCGTCCCGCGATGCGCGGCGTGTGCGCGTACATTTCCAGTTCGCGCATGCCGTCGTCGAGGTAGCCCTTGATGTCGTCGGCATTTTTGTCCGTATAGACGCGGAAGTAGCAAAAGTGGCAGCGCTTCCTGCAGAAGGGGATGTGGAAATAGACGCCAAGCGGTGTGCCCTGCGGCGCGGGTGATTCGAGCACACCGCGGACTTCTGCCACCTTCGCCTTGTCCCAAAACGAGAAAGGAGGGTAGTTCGCGACGAAGTAATTGCCAGCGGTGGTCTCGTCGCCGTCAGCGAGGAGGCGGTCGAAGACTTCGGCAGTGGAGGCGGGCATGGTGCGCAAAGCTACGCATACGGCGGACGGCGAGGCAATCAATTATTGTGTGTGCGTAGTAAATTTCCATCACCCTCCATGGGGCAAATGCCGCTCCTTCGTGAGGACGGGGCAAACAATCGGGCCATCTATAATAGATTGTAAAAAGCCTTGAAGATTAAGGTCGGTATTTGATGGACTGCCGACGTTCTTGGTCCCTTCACCATTCACCCTCAGAACAGCCATGAAAACTCCCCAGACTCCTGCGGATTCGTCACACAATGTGTCTGCCACCTCTGAACCGATCGGCAGGCGCTCATTCGCCAGAAAGGTGATCGCCGCCGCTGGCATCGGGCAACTCGCGAAGGGGGCGCTTCACGCGGACGATGACCGTCGTTTCGACCACGGCGGACGCAACAAACTGGAAAAGCGGCGCAACGATTCATTCCGCATTCGCGTGCGGGCTGCGGAGGATCAGCGCGAGCGCCCGCTGGCCTCGCCGGTGAGCAATGGCGACGAGACTTTCTATCCGCATCGCATCGGTAATTTTTCCAAGGGGCTTCCCCACAATCAGCTCGGCGAGGTGGACCCTGCCGCGTACCAGGCGCTGCTGCGTGCGGTGGACTCGGGAGATCCGTCTGCATTCGAGGCGATCCCGCTCGGATGCCCAAACCCCGCGCAGCGCCGGAAGCTCACGAACCCGCAGTCAGGCCTCGCATTCGATCTCGAGGGTGCGGATTCGCACTCGCTCACACAGCCGCCAGCGCCCGCATTTGCCAGCGCTGAGGCCGCGGGGGAAATCCTCGAAAATTACTGGATGGCGCTGTGCCGCGATGTCCCCTTCGGGGATTTCGGCAGCAATGGTCTTGCTTCGGCCGCGTCCGGGGATCTTTCCAGCGTCAGTGATTTTCGCGGTCCGAAAATCAGCGGGCTCGTCACACCGGCGACACTTTTCCGCGGCCTCACGCCCGGCGATCTAGCCGGCCCGCACATCTCGCAGTTCCTTTATCTGCAGGCACCGTTCGGGGCCACGTTCATCGAGCAGCGCATGCGCACCTACATGCCGGGGGTGGATTTCATGACGTCGTATGCCGACTGGCTGAATATCCAGCGGGGCTGCATTCCCACGCAGGCGGAGGTGTTCGATCCGACGGCGCGTTACATCCGGAATGGTCGCGACCTCAGCCAGTGGGTTCACATGGATGTTCTGTATCAGGCATATTTTCACGCGATGGTGATTCTGCTGACTCCGCCGAGCGCAAGTTCGTACGGCGGAATGGGTGCGCCCTTCGATTCCGGAAATCCCTACCTCGCGTCTGCAAACCAAGACGGCTTCGGGACCTTCGGTCCGCCGCATCTCGCCGCGCTGATGACCGAGGTCGCCTCGCGCGCGCTCAAAGCCGTGTGGTATCAGAAATGGTTCGTCCATCGCCGCCTCCGCCCCGAGGCCTACGCCGGTCGCATCCACAACTATCTCACCGGCGCGACGAGCTATCCGCTCGGATCGAACGACCTCATCGGCTCGCCGGTTTTCAACTTGCTGCAAGGCAAATACGGCAGCTTCCTGCTCCCGATGGCATTCCCCGAGGGCAGTCCGCTCCACCCTGCGTACGGTGCCGGCCACGCCACTGTCGCCGGCGCGTGCGTCACGATTCTGAAGACATGGTTCGACGAATCCTACGTCATCCCCAATCCCGTGCAGCCGTCGTCCGACGGTCTGTCGCTCCTCCCGTACACCGGCTCCGCCCTCACCGTCGGTGGCGAACTCAACAAGCTTGCTTCCAACATCGCGATGGGCCGCAACCACGCGGGCGTCCACTGGCGGTCCGACGCCGCGCAATCGCTGAAACTCGGCGAGGAAATCGCCCTCAATATCCTGCGCGATCAGCGCGGCACGTCCAACGAACGGTTCCGCGGTTTCTCGATCACGAGATTCGATGGCCGGCAGGCGACGATTTGATCCCCGTCATTCACGCTGCAGATCCTATCGCCCGTCATCGTACCGATTCTTGCCATCGGAAATGAGAGCTTGCCAGCGCGGGCAGCCTGTTGATTGTTTCGCGCGATCAAAACCGTGACCTCAGAGTTGGACATAGCCCATCAGCGACTTCTTCTGGCCGCCCAGGGCTACAGTGAACTGGGCCTCCCGGACCTTGCACTCGATGAACTGGACCTCCTGCCCGCGGAGGTTAGCGACAGCCCTCTCGGCATGGAGTCCCGCCTTGCCGTGCTCATGCAGGCGAAGCGCTGGAAGCACGCGCTGCCTGTGGGCCGCGAGCTCTGCCGCGTTGCTCCCGACAAGACCGCCGGTTTCATCCACGCCGCATTCTGCCTGCACGAGCTGGGAAAAAGCCGTGAGGCGCTCGAACTCCTCAGCAGCGGTCCGTCCGTGCTGAAATCCGAGCCGACCTATCATTACAATCTCGCCTGCTACGAGGCCGCGCTCGGCAACATCGAGCAGGCCCGCGCGCACCTGAATGTGAGCTTCGCGATGGACAAATCATTGAAGGACTTCGCACGCACGGATCCTGATTTGAAGGCGCTCACGCTCCAAGAAGGCAAGGGGAACTGAAGGAGCGCCGCGCGTCCTGCCGGCCACAACGAATCGCCGCAGCCCATTTTTTGGGATGCGTGGGTGAGCGGAGGACAGGTGAGGGGAGCCGGCGCTCCGCATTGCGTCATCGTGGTTGGCGAGGGCGCGCGGCGCTCCACACTTGCCAGCACGCCGCGCATTCCCATTCTCCGCGCCGATGGATGTATCCCGCATCGAAACTTTGTTCCGCGAAAACTTCACACACTTCGGCGATCTCGGCGCATCGCTGAGCGTGTGGCGAGACGGGCGCGAAGTGATCTCCTTGGCCGAAGGCTGGCGCGATCGCAACCGCACGCAGCCGTGGACCGCGGACACTCCCGTGCTCGTGTGGAGCGCGACGAAAGGCCCGGCTGCCGCGTGCGTGCTGCAGGCGGTGCAGGAGCGCGGGCTCACGCTCGACACGCGCGTCGCGGACGTGTGGCCGGAATTCGCCGCGCAAGGCAAGGGTGCGCTCACCATCGGCGGCGCGCTCTCGCATCAGTCCGGCGTGCCCGCGCTCGACCGCGTCGCGAACGTCCTCGATCAGGATGAGGTCGCGCGCGCCATCGCAGAGCAGGCGCCATTTTGGGAGCCCGGCACCGCGCACGGCTACGGCCCGCGGCTCTACGGATTCCTGCTCGATGAACTCGTGCGCCGCATCGCCGGGCGGCCGCTTGGCGAATACTGGCGCGCGGTCTTCGCGGAACCGCTCGCGCTCGATTTCTGGATGGGCGTGCCTGCGGACCTCGTGGAAAAAGTCGCGCCGATTTTTCCGCCGAAGGCCGCCCCGCCGAAGGACCGATTCTACACCGCATTCGTCACACCCGGCTCGCTCACGCTCCGGGCATTCGGCTCGCCTGCGGGACTGAACGCCGTCGCCGCGATGAACGCCCCCGAGGGCCGCCGCGCCTCGCTGCCCGGCTTCGGCGGAATCGGCACCGCCGCCGCGCTCGCGAAATTCTACGCGATGCTCGCAGCCGGCGGCTCACTCGATGGCCGCACATTTTTCAAAGCCGAAACGCTCGCGTGGATGCAGGGCACGCTCGTGCAGGGCGACGACCGCGTGCTGCTCACGGACACCGCATTCTCCGCCGGCTTCATGCGCGACCCGCTTTTGCCAGACGGCAAAAAACTGCGCACGATCTTCGGCCCGTCGGTCTCCGCATTCGGCCATCCCGGCGCGGGCGGCAGCCACGCCTTCGCCGACCCCGAGCACCGCATCGCCTTCGCCTACGTGATGAACCAGATGGAACCCGGCGTCCTCCCCGGCCCGAAAGCGCTGCGCCTCGTCGAGGCGATCTACCGGTGAATATCCCGCTTCACTCGGACTTCGCCGATAGTTCCTTCACCCGTGCCTCGGCCCGCTTCAGCAGCGTCTTGGACGTCAGG
>JBDSAR010000632.1:0-20485 GCA_039922035.1 Chthoniobacteraceae bacterium | reverse complement strand
GTGAGGCACGCGTCGAGAATCGCGTCGGAAATGGTGTCTGCGACTTTGTCAGGATGGCCTTCGCCGACGGACTCTGAGGAGAATATGAAACTACGGGACATGTGGTGTGGTGGTTGGGTTTTCGTTTGTCATGAACTGGCGGATGCAAGAAACGCACTCATCAATCATGATTGCATGATATGTTCCAAAGAACCCGCTTCGGGTCAAACGGAAAGATTGGGCATTTTCATGTGGCAAAAAGTCCTGCTGGGAAACATTTGGAACCGCAGATGAACGCGGACAGACGCAGATTTTTGGAATCTATCTGCGCTCATCTGCGGTTCACTTCATGCTGATGCTTCGGGATTGAACGCGCGCATTTTCCCGCGCATGAAACTGAGCGTGTCCCACCGAGCCGAACTCCATTCCACGCTGAAGCGCGTCTTCGGCTACGATTCGTTCCGCCCGTTGCAGGAGGAAATCATCACCGCGGCGATGGACGGACGCGACGTGCTCGCGCTGCTCCCAACCGGCGGAGGAAAGTCGCTGTGCTTCCAGCTTCCCGCGCTGATCGGCGACGGGCTCACGGTCGTCGTCTCGCCGCTCATCGCGCTGATGAAAGACCAGGTGGACGCGCTCACGGCGATGGGTGTGGCGGCGACATTTTTGAATTCCACGCTCGGTGAACGCGAGGCGAAGGACCGCCTGAACGGTCTCTGGAACGGCAAATATCGGATGCTCTACGCCGCGCCCGAGCGTCTCATGCTGCCGGGCTTTCTCGACAAATTGCGCGAGTGGAATGTGACGCTCATCGCGATTGACGAGGCGCACTGCATCTCGGAATGGGGCCACGATTTTCGTCCCGAGTACCGGCAGATCGCTACGCTGCGCGAAAAGTTCCCCGGCGTGCCGTTCATGGCGCTCACCGCGACGGCGACCGAACGCGTCCGCGTGGACATCGCGAAGCAGCTTCACCTGCACGAGCCCGCGAATTTCACCGCGAGCTTCAACCGGCCGAACCTCACGTATCGTGTCGTGCAAAAATCTGACGGCTACCGGCAGACGCTGCGGTTCATCAAGGAACGCAAGGGCGAATGCGGCATCGTGTATTGCTTCAGCCGCAAGTCCGCCGAGTCCGTCGCGGAAAAACTTTCCGCCGACGGCGTCGCCGCGCGCCCGTATCACGCGGGCCTTTCCGACAAGCTGCGCGCGGAAAACCAGGAGATGTTCCTGCGCGACGAGGTGCGCGTGATTTGTGCGACGATCGCGTTCGGCATGGGCATCAACAAGCCGAACGTCCGCTTCGTCATTCACTACGAGCTGCCGAAAAATATCGAGGGCTACTACCAGGAAACCGGGCGCGCGGGGCGCGACGGACTGCCCGGCGAATGCCTCCTCCTTTTCAACCCCGGCGACGCGATGAAGCAGACGCGCTTCATTGATGAAAAGCCGAGCCCTGACGAGCGCCGCATCGCCCGCGCGCAGCTCCACCAGATGGTCCACTACGCCGAGTGCGCGACGTGCCGGCGCGCGGAACTGCTCGGCTATTTCGGCGAGACCTACGTGGAGCAAAATTGCGGCGCGTGCGACAACTGCCTCACGCCGCGCGAGACCTTCGACGGCTCGACCGCCGCGCTGAAGTTTCTCTCCTGCGTCTTTCGTGCGCGCACCGCTTCGTATCGCGGCGATGCGACCTTCGGCATCAACCACCACGCCGAAGTCCTCACCGGCGCGGACACCGAGCGCATCCGCAAGTGGCAGCATGATCAGCTTTCGACCTTCGGCATCGGAACGGAGCACGCGCGCGAAGGCTGGCAGCACATCGGCCGCGAACTCGTCCGGCTCGGCCTCCTCCGTCTTGCGACTGGCGAATTCCCCACCGTCGAACTGACCGACGAAGGCGCGCAATTTCTGAAAGCCCGCCCGCCGCTCCAGCTCACCCGCCCGCCCGCCAAACTCGATCGCACCCGCAAAGGCGACCCCGCGCACGAGGCAAAACCGCGCGCGTACCGCAAAGGCGACATCGCCTGCGACGAGCCGCTTTTCGAAAAACTCCGCCAGCTCCGCCGCGAGATCGCGGACAGCCGCGGCGTCCCTGCGTACATCGTCTTCGGCGACGTCTCGCTGCGCGAAATGGCGCGCGACTACCCCACCACCGAGCGCGAGATGGAAAACATCAGCGGCGTCGGTATCAAGAAACTCGAGGACTTCGGCGCGCAGTTCCTCGACGCAATCATCAAGCACCTCCGCGAAAATCCGCGCCAGGCGTTTCTGGATTAGCTGCCGCGGTTCCGTCTGCGCGCGGAATTTTTGACTCGCAGCCCGCACCCGTTTCTCCCATTCACGCCGCGCCGGAGGCGGCGCGCGTCCGCAGGCCGCATCCGTCTTCGCCGTCCTCATGCTTTTCAGTTCGCACATCTTCCTGTTTCTGCCGCTGACACTCGGCGAGTTCCTCTGCTGCAGCTTCCGATGAAGTCCCCGGCACGCCGTTTCACATTGGTCATGCTGGCGATTTCCGCGGCCTTCGTCGGAGCCTTGGTGCTTCTGAACTGGTGCATCGATCCGAGTGACCGCTTCGGCAACAACCGGCTCGGCGTTTACGTGGTGGCCGACCGCGAGGTGAAGCGCACCGAGGTCGTGCGTTTTCCGCACGATGCGCTCTACACCGGCAACAGCCGGATGCACGCCATCCCCGCGTCGCGCCTGAACGGTTTCCGCTTTTTCAACGGAGCATTTCCCGCCTCTCATGCCGAGGAAATGTACTGGTTCCTCCACCACTATGCGCAGAGGGAGCAGCTCGTGGTGATCGGCATCGACATGGGCGCGCAGGATCTTCCCTTTGTGGAGGGCGACATTTTCCGCAGCGGAGACTGGGCGGGCTGCGCCAGCCAACTTGTGAACCTGAAGACGGTCGAATACTCCTTTAAGACACTGTTCTCCCACTGGGCGGGCAAGCCGGGCCACTACTTCGCGGATGGATCGAGCACGGTGGCTGATTGGGGGAATGCCGAGAAGGCGGACGATCCGGCGGCAGGAATGGTGCGGCTTGAGGAGTCGAAGAATATCACGGCCAGCCTTCTCCGGCAGGTGCCGTTCCGGTTCTCATTCTTCCGGAAGATCGCGGAAACGCTGCGGGAGCGGGGCATCCCGTGTGTCGTGGTCATGCCGCCGCTCCACGAGGAGATCGTCCGGCACCTTGAGGCGTTGCATTTGCAGCGGGAATGTCAGGCATGGGTGGATGGCGTGCGCGCGATTTTTCCAAACGTGGTGAATCTCACGACAAGTCCCGATGGAGCCGCGGGAAATTTTTACGCCCGCGATCCTGTGCACTTCAAGGCGGAGGTGGGAATCAGGTTCATGAACGAGGAAGTCGTGCCGTTTGCGCTGAAAGTGGTGGGCGATCACCGGAAGTGACGTCCTCACGTGGTGTTCTTTTTTGGGATTGATGCGCAATCGCCATGCGCGCCCGTGATGCGCGGTCATCGGCTCCCGCCGAGGGAAAATCTGCCGTGCAGCGGGATGGTGCGCTGTGCCGCCGCATTCAATTGGCTTGTAACTCGCGCCTGTTTTTCACATTTCCCGCCGTCCCGGTGGAGGCGTTGCCTCCGTCCCCGTTGCCCGCATGCTATTCAGTTCGCACCTCTTCCTGTTCCTTTTTTTGCCGCTGACGCTCGGCGCGTTCTGCCTGCTCGCGCGCCATCTCGGGCCGAAGCCGGCGAAGGCATCGCTCACGCTCGCGTCGCTCATTTTCTACGGCTGGTGGAATCCGATCTACACGCTGCTCATCGTCGCCTCGATGCTGGTGAATTTCTCACTCGGGCGGCGCATCGGCACGGAGGTGAAAGCGGGACGTTCGGGGATGGGCTGGCTCACTTTCGCCGTCACCGCGAATCTGCTTCTGCTCGGCTATTTCAAATATGCGAATTTCTTCGTAGAGAATGCGAATGCCATCTTCGGCACGCATTGGAGCGTCGGGCAGATCGTGCTGCCGCTCGGCATCTCGTTTTTCACCTTCACGCAGATCGCGTATCTCGTGGATGTGCGCCGCGGCGTGGTGTGCGAATACGACCTCAGCGACTTCCTGCTGTTCATCACATTCTTCCCGCACCTGATCGCCGGGCCGATCATCCACCATCGGGAGATGATGCCGCAGTTCCGCGAGCCGAAGACATATCGCTTCGACTGGAACAACCTCGCCGTGGGGCTCGCGATCTTCGCCGTCGGGCTGTTCAAAAAAACCGTCATTGCGGATCGGATGAGCGAGCATGCGGTGAAGGTTTTCAGCGCGGGTTCCACGGATTCGCCGATGGATGTGCGCGATGCGTGGGGCGGTGCGCTTTGCTACACGTTCCAGCTCTACTTTGATTTTTCCGGCTACTCGGACATGGCGATCGGCCTGTCGCGGATGTTCGGCATCGTGCTGCCGCTGAATTTCGACTCGCCGTACAAGGCGGCGAACATCACCGAATTCTGGCGTCGCTGGCACATGACACTCTCGCGATTCCTGCGCGACTACCTCTACATCCCGCTGGGTGGAAACCGCCATGGCGAAGCCCGGCGCTACGTGAACCTTGTGCTCACGATGCTCATCGGCGGCTTCTGGCACGGCGCGGCGTGGACGTTTGCGCTGTGGGGACTTTTCCACGGTGTGTGCCTCGCGCTGAATCACCTCTGGCTCGCGTTTTGGAAAAGACGCGCGCGCCCCGCACTGCTGCCGCGATGGCTCACGTCGTGGACGGCGCGGGTCGTCACCTTCGTCCTGATCGTGGTCGGCTGGGTGCTGTTCCGCGCGACGGATCTGCACGGTGCGAGGCATCTGCTCGCGACGATGTTCGGGCTCGGTGCCGTGCCGCCGCCCGGCGCAGCGCTGATGGTGAAGACGAGTTTCTGGCCGTGGATCGCGGGCCTGCTGGCCTTTGTGTGGCTGCTGCCAAACACGGCCGAGATTTTCAGCCGGCAGCAGCCGTATCCCGATGTGGTCAGGCCGGAGTCCTCTGCGGAGGGCCGGTGGTTTCACTGGGAAATGGGGACTGGCCGGGCGTGCCTCTGCGGACTTCTCCTCGGCATCGCGATCCTCTCGATCTCGAAGTCCGGCGAGTTCCTGTACTACAACTTCTGATGAAGTCTCCCGCGCGCCGATTCACGCTGGTGATGGTCGCGATGTCGGCGGTGTCTGTCATCGGCGCGGCGCTGCTGAATTATTTCATCGATCCCTTCGATCGCCTGGGCAGAAACCGCCTCGGCGTTTACGTGATGGCGGAGCGCGAGGTGAAGGCCAGCGAGGTCTCGCGCTTTCCGCACAATGCGCTGTATGTCGGAAACAGCCGGATGCAGGCGATCCAGGCGTCCCGCGTGAACGGATTCCGGTTTTTCAACGGCGCATTTCCCGGGGCAAACACCGAGCAAGTTTATTGGTTCATCCACCACTTTGCGCACGGGCAGGAACTCGTCGTGCTCGGCATCGATCTCGGTCAGGGTGACCCGGCCGAGACGGAAGGCGACATTTTCGGAAACGCGAATGGGGCTGCCCTGGCCGATCATCTGGTGAACATGCAGACGCTCGAAGCTTCCCTCAAGACGCTGAAGGCGCACTTGGCGCGTGAGCCGAGTCACTATCTCCCGGATGGTTCGACCTATGAGGAGGACTGGGGGAATGGCAGGAGGCCGGACAATCCGGAGGTCGGAAAAGTGGTCATGAAAAAGTTCAAGTTTATCATGGAGAGCAATGCCAGTCAGCGGGCACCCAAGCTGTCATTCCTCCGCAGAATTGCGGAGACGCTGCACCGGCGGAATATCCCGTGCGTCCTCGTCGTGCTGCCGATTCACGAGGAGGTCGTCCGGCACATCGAGTCGCTGCATCTTCAGTCGGCCTTTGACGCGTGGTTGCATGAAGTGCGGGCGATTTTCCCGAACTTCATCGATCTTTCCCTGAGCCCCTACGGAGCGGCCCGAAATCACTACGTGACCGATCCCATTCATTACAAATCGGAAGCGGGAGTCCGGTTTATGAATGAAGTGGTGGTGCCGTTTGCGACGAAGGTGGTCGCCGATCACCGGAAGTGATCGCCCTCAGGGGGGTGGTCCGCATCCGCGAGATCCGCGATCGTCTCGCGGCAGATCTGGCTTTCCCGCGCGGTGAGATGGCGCACCGCGCCGCCGTCGAAATAGAGGCTGATGCGCCGGATCACTTCCTCCGCCGTGATGAGGTCGAGGCAGCGCGGGAGAAAATCCTCCGCATCCCGTCCCGGCGCATCCGCCGCCGCATGCGGGGGAACCGGATCCTTCGGCCCGCGCAGGTAGCTGAGCGCGGGATCGCGCAGATGCACCACGTTCGTGCAGAGCTTGTCCGGCACGTCCTTTTTGTCGCCGTCGCCGAGCGGGATGGTGCGCGATTTCCAGCAGCCGCCGTGGTCGCAGCAGCGCAGCGCGCCATTCGTGTGGATGAACTGGTGGTGCGGATACGCTTCCCACTGCGCGGGCTCGCGTCCGCCGGCGATCACCACGCACGGGCGGTTCTTCGGCATCCCGTCGCGCAACGGCACCGCTGCGGCGAGGTGCATGGCGAGCGTGACGGGGCAAAGCACGCCCTGCGCGTGATGCACGAGGCGCACGAGCTGTCGCAGACTCGTCCTGCCGCGCAGATCGAGCACACCGCGCAGTGGCGGATGCCGGTGTCCCTTTTCGCCCACCTGCACAAAGAGGATGCGCCCGCGAAAATGATCCACCACGGCCTGGTAGCGGGCGAGTTCCCACCACTTCGCCGTGAAGTCGAATTTCCCCCCCGCGTTCACGATCCAGAACGGCACCGGCTCGCGGGTGATTTCCTGCACCTGCGAGATCCATTTCCGCTCCTGCGGAGCAAGGTGGATGTCGCCCTTGAAATCCGTCGGCGTGATTTCCACGCCGAGCTTCTCTGCGAGGAATTGCGTGAATCCGTGGACGAAATGCCACGGCCCGCTGTTGCTGCGGTGGATGAGCGGGTAATGGCACTCGATGCGCACCGCCTCCGCATCGTCGTCGCGTACGGGCGTGAGGTGCGGATTGTTCTCCCAAAGTGCCGGGCAGCTCGTGCGGACATCGGTCGCGAACTTCCCCGGATGGCTTCGGTGCAGGTCGCGCACGGCGGCCGTGAGCATCACGAGGTCGCCCGGTGACTGCCGGTTGCTGAGGATCAGTTTTTTCAAGGTCATGGCCGTCCCTGCTCCCGTTCGCGCAAAATGAAGGCCAACCGTTCGCGCCCGGTGTCCGCAAACGAGTTCACTCCGCCTGGTGCGCCCCGTCGGCCGCGCCTTCCATCGTCAGGTGCTCCAGCAGATGGAGTCGGAGTTTCATCGGGCATAAGTGGGTCCGCCGTGGGGTTCGAGGCAGCTTCAGACCAAAGCGCAGCGGCTCTGGGGTGGCGAGCGCATTCAACGTCCCGCGGTCAGCAGCCGCAGACTGGCGCCGGTTTAAGAGTGTGGACCGAAAGTGCCCGCACAGGTTTGAAGCAGCCATGTTTTGAAACGCGGAGACGCGGAGACGCAGAGAAAACGGGGCAAATGAGCCTTTCCCACGATCTTCTTCCTCCGCGTCTCTGCGTCTCCGCGTTTCATTCCTGACTTTCGGGACACACGCTAAGAGCCTCGGCCGTTTTTCCCAAACTGCCGAGGCTCCTCGGAAAACTGCCGAGGCTTTGCGGAAAACTGCCGAGGCGTTTGGCAAGAAGGCCAAGGCGTCTGGAAAGAAGGCCGAGGCTTTGCGGAAGAAGGCCAAGGCTTTGCGGAAAAGGGCCAAGGCTTTGCGGAAGAAGGCCGAGGCTTTGCGGAAAAAGGCCAAGGCTTTGCCAAAAACTGCCGAGGCTTTGCGAAAAACTGCCGAGGCTTTGCGGTAAACTGCCAAGGCTTTTTGGAAAAAGGCCGAGGCTTTTTGGAAAAAGGCCGGCCTTTTTCGGAAAACTGCCGGCCCTTTTTTACCCTCTTTCGAGGCAGAAACCGCGAAAAGCGCCCATTTGTGGCAAAAAAGGCCGTTTTTGATCAAAGTCATCAGTCCACCCGAAGGAAATTCAAAGTCGTCCTCCTTACGTCAGCTTCCGGACGAAGTTCCCCTCCAACAGCACGACCTCGACCTATGCACGTCGGACGAGCATTTCCGGCAGGTGGACGGGCTGCGGCTCTGCTGAACGGGGCGAGGACCCTCGCCCTTCCCGGACTAATCCCGCAGGGCGAGGGGGACGACCTTTTTCCCGACGGCAGGGCCGGTGTATTCGCTCAGGGGGCGGTAGAGGCGGTTGTCGGAGAGTTGCTCGAGGACGTGGCCGGTCCAGCCGGCGGTGCGCGCGATGGCGAAGATGGGCGTGAACATGTCCGTGGGCAGGCCGAGGGAGTAATAGACCGTGGCGCTGTAGAAATCCACGTTCGCATTCAGGCCCTTCTTTTCCTTCATGATGGTGGCGATGCGCTCGCTCATGCGGAGCCATTTCGGGTCGCCGGCTTTCTCGGTGAGCTTGATGGCCATGGCGCGGAGGTGCGGGGCGCGCGGGTCGAGCACTTTGTAAACGCGGTGGCCGATGCCCATGATCTTTTTCTTCTGCGCGAGGGCGTTGTCGATCCACGCGTCCACGTTCGCCTCGCTGCCGATTTCCTGGAGCATGTGGATGACGCCCTCGTTTGCGCCGCCGTGCAGCGGGCCTTTCAGCGTGCCGATGGCGCTCGTGACGGCGGAATACATGTCGCTGAGCGTGGCGATGGTGACGCGCGCGCTGAAGGTGCTCGCATTCATGCCGTGGTCGGCGTGCAGGACGTAGGCGACGTCGAGCGTGCTCACGGCTTCGGCGCTCGGCTCCTCGCCGGTGAGCAGGTAGAGGAAATGGGCGGCCTCGCCGAGATCCTTGCGGACGGGGAGCAGCGTCTTGCCGGTGCGCGCGCGGTGGTATTGGGCGGCGATGACGGAGATGCGCGAGGTGATGCTCACGGCGCGCTCGCGGTTGCGATCCACGGAAGTGTCGTCGGCGTGGTGGTCGTAGAGGCCGAGCATGGAGACGCCGGTGCGGATGACGTCCATCGGGTTCGCGTCCTTCGGCGCGGAGGTGATGAAGTCAATGATGCCCTGCGGGAGGTCGCGGTGGGCGCGGAGGGTTTCGTTCAGCGTGTTGAGTTGCCGCCAATTCGGGAGTTCGCCGTACCAGAGGAGATGCACGACTTCCTCGAAGGTGACTTTGCCCGCGAGTTCATTGATGTCATAGCCCGCGTAGATGAGCTGGCCGATGTCGCCGAGCACATCGGAGAGGCGGGTGGAGTTGGCGATGATTCCTTCGAGACCTTTGGCGACGACTGGCATGGTGTGTGAACGTGTGGCGTGATTTTGTGAATGAAACCCAGCGCGAAGGCGCGTGTCCCTGCGCGGAAAAGAAGGGCGGACATTTCCCGGTCTGCCCGGCGGGTGCAAGCGGGAATGCGCGGGAAGCGCGTGAATGGAGCGCCGTCCGTCCTCTGCGGCGTTTGCGACCGGGGAAAAGAGGAGGCTGCGCAGGTTGTGTGCATGGCCACCGGGCCGGGTGGCGCTCCACTCGGCTACTGGTAGCTGTGGCCGATGGTGAAGGTGATGCGACCGTCCGGGAGTTGGCGGATTTCGTTGACGTGAACTGGCAGTCCGCCGCCGAGGAGTGAGCGGCTCGACGGGTGCGTGTCGGGCGTGAAGGCGTGGCCGGATGCGCTGGGGAAGGGAACGGCATTGAGGAAAACGCGCGGGCCGAGCGGGCCTTCGATGCCGTGGGATTCCTCGAGGATCGGATGGTCGCCGACGACGCGCCAGATGAGAAGGCCCGCGGCGGGGAGTCCGGTGTCGAAGTCACGCTGCTGCCGATTTTCCAAAAGCAGATACTCGCTCGCGTCGCGGCGGATGAGCACCTTGAAGCACTCGGTCGCGCTGCCCTCGACGGGCGCGAGGATGAGCTTCTGCTTTTCCGTGGGATCGATCACTGCGGGCTTCAGCCAGCCGAGCTTTTCCTTGCTCCATGCGGACATGTGTTGCGGACGGCCTTTGCCGAGTTCGTTCGCCATGAGGCACCAGACGCCGGCCCCCTCGGAACCGGGATTTTCCGGGCGCGCGTAGAGATCGGGCAGGCCAAGCATGTGGCCGAATTCATGGCAGAAGACGCTGATGCCCGTCATCGTCTTGCCTCCCTCGGGGCAGATGAAATACGAGATGCGCGCCTCCTTGGGCTTGCTGTCCTTGTTCGCAGCAGCGCTGCTTTTTCCCGATTCGCTGACTGCATTCGCAGGGTCCTTTTCAGCAACTTTGGCCGGCGGTTTGTTCTCATCCTGGCCCGCGATCTTCCGCAGGAAAGTGGAACGGTGCGGCCAGTAGAGGCTGCCGCGGTTTGTCGTCGGAAAGCGCTCGCCGGCGTAGAGGAAAAAGAAGCCGTCGTAGCCGTCGAGCGCGTCTTTTCCGTCGCGGGCGAGGATGAGGTCCATGGCCTCATTGAGCAGCACGGCCTTCATCGCGGGGTTCGTGCCCTGATTGTAGTCGCCGCGTTTTTTTGCGACCTTCACCCAGTCGAACGCCTTGCCCTCGGCGTGAAAGGCACCGCAGGAAATCGCGCCGTAGTAGTCGTTGAAACTGCCGAAGACGGGCTGGCCTGTGGCGCTCCTTTTGTCGTGGTAGGTGCCTTTGCTGAAAATGGACTCGCTCCAGCTTTCGGTGGTGATTTTCGCGTTGTGCGGCACGTCGGGGAACTCGACGCAGATGATGCCGAGATTGAAGGTGTCCTTTTTCCAAATGTTGCGCGCAGGGCCGACGCTGAGGTCGTTATCCGCCGCGGCGAGGAGCGGGTAGTCGAGCTCGATCTCCTTGCCGTCGCGGAGGAGCGTGAGCTTCACCTTGTCGCCGGGCTTGTGGTCGGCGATCGCGATGCTGATGTCGAACGACGTGCGGATCGGCGAGCCGTCAATTTTCAAAATGGCGTCGCTGGATTTTATTCCGGCCCTGGCCTGCGGGGAATTTGCGGGGATGGTGCCCGCGAGGAGGCCGTCGCCATCGGTGCGGTCGGCGAGGCGCAGGCCGAGGATGGGCTGGCGCTCGGGCAGCACCTTCGGGCGGCTTGCGGAGGCGAGCTGCACGGTGAGGTCGAGCGGTTTCCCGGCGCGGGTGAGGTGAATCGTGGCGGTCGCGCCTTCGCCGAGAGACTGGATGGCCTCGCGGAATGCCCGGCCATTTTGCACGTCGGTCTCGGCGACTTTGGAAACGGTGTCGCCGGGTTGGATGCCGGCGGTTTGTGCAGGCGAGCCGGGTTCGATTGCTGCCACGACAGGCGCAGTGGTGTCGCCGTTTGCCAGCTCGATGCCGAGGTAGCCGGGACGGCCTCCGGCGGTGACGCTGGTCTTGATGATTGCCGTGGTCTTCGCGCTGGAGACCGTGCGGAAGTCCTTGAGGTCCGGCGGCGTATCAGCAGCGAAAATGGTTGTCAGACTGAAGGTTGTCGCCGTGATGGCTGTTGCGAATATGCGGAGGAACATGGAGGGGGGAAATGCTGGTTATGATTGAAAAAAATCAAATAATGACGAGTCGGGTGTCATTTCGAAATATGGCGTTGGGTGTCTTGCAAACGGGATGATAACCCCATTTTATATGACTGATACCATTCATCGAATCACTTCGCCCTTTGTGGCGTCGCCGGGGACATCGAGGAGCTGGATCTGGTTGATTGTCTTGAAGTGTGCATGGTCCTCCACCTGCCAGACGACCCTTTTGTCGTGCGTGACCTCGATGACCTGCGGCTGCTCGCCGATGTGCCCATGGCCGAGATAGACGCAGAGCACGGTGTTCCCGTTCGGGAGCCGCTGCGCCCCGGCCATGAGGCGAAGCGGATTGCCGGGGAGATCGTTCTCGTTCAGTTCCCAGACGACCTTGTCCTGCGCATCCAGTTCGATGACCTTGTGCCCGTCGCCGCAAGTCACGAGCAGGTGGCCATCCGGCAACGCCCACGCGCCATGCGGATCGCCGGGTACCTTGATTTCGCGCAGCACCTTTCCGTCGCCGTCGAGTTCCACGATTTTTCCTTCGCCCTTGAACGTGACCATGTAGTGACCATTCGCGAGCTTGCGAGTGCCGCGGAACTGGTTGTGCAGCTTCACTTCCGGCGCAGTCGTGAGTTTGATTTCCTTGGTGATTTTCCCGTCGCGCCCGACCTCGATGATCCGGCTCGTGCCGCATTCGACGATCATCACTTTTCCATCCGGCAGCGGCTGGCAGGCGTGGACCTCGACTTTCACGTCCGTGGGCGCCTTGTATTCCCAGACGACTTTCTGATCCGGCGTGATCTCCACCGCGCCGCTCACGAATGCGAGCAGCGTGTTCCCGTTTGGCAGGCGCCAGCAGTCCTGCGGATTTTTGCAGGCATACTCCCAGACGATTTTCCCATCCGCGGCGACCTCGGCGACTTTTCCACCGCCGTAGTCGCAGCAGATAAAAGGATGCCCGGCACGAACGGTGGCAGTGGAGAGGAGGAGGAGAGCGAGGAGGGAGGAGAGCAGGAAGGAGCGCATATTTTTTTCATGGAGGAAAGTCACGCTTACGGCGAGCGAAACCTCGTATGCACCGCTGGCCGAAGCGAGGCGCAAGCGCAAATGAACTCAGAATGAAATGCGTGTTAAACGTGATCTTTATCTTGCCGTAAGATATCCGCGAACTATCATGCTGTTGAATCCCACGAAAGTGGCGTTCAAAACCCCTAGATTTTGCCGCCCTCCCAGGCACCCCGCCCCCTCACAAACTTCCGTTCGCATGATTCTTTCCCCCTCAGGTCACCCTTCTTTCGGTGGTTCCGCTACCTCAACAACGTCGGGGGCAGGATTATTGTCACTGTCATGCCGGGCAGTTTCCTGCCGATGCATCTCCCGCTTTTGAAACGCCCATCCGAACTTCCTCTTTCAGTCCCAAGACACCCTACCTTCAGCCCATGAGCACCCCTAACTCGTTCCAATTCCGCCGCACCGTCGCTGCATTTGCCATGCTGGCGGGCATTCTTCTCGGCTTCAGTTCCCCGGCAAGCGTGGCAATGGATGCCAATGCGACCAAACAGATTTGGAAACTGAAGTACGGCGTGACGGATGCGCAACTCGCGAGCCAGACTTGGCTCGATGCGGATGACGATGGCGACGGCATCAAGAACAAGGATGAGATCGCTGCCGGGACCAACCCGTTCAATGCAGGATCGAGTGTCAAAATCACAAGCATCGTACCAGGTGGGACGACGGTCGATCTCACTTTTCCCACGGAGAACGGGAAGCAATACGTCGTGCAGGCCACGCCCTCCTTGGGGACGGCTTTTAATGTTCTCAGTCCATCAGTGACCTGGATTGGTGCTGGCGTGGCGACGACCCTGACCGTGACGAAGGGAACCAATAAATTCTTCCGTATTTTGGTGCAGGACATCGACACCGACGGGGATGGCATCAGCAACTGGGCGGAGCAGGCAGTGGGGTTGAATCCTTCTGTTGCTGAAACCATTTCCGGGATGACCACCCTGGATTATATCAATCAACAAATCGCGCTCCCGAATGTAGTCACGATCGCCGCGGCCACGCCTTTTGCGTCTGAAGATGGACCGACTGCGGGCAAGTTCACGGTCACGCGCACACAAAATCTGTTCCCAATTACGGTCAACTATGGTGTTACCGGGACTGCACAGTCCGGCACGGATTACGCGTCGCTAGCCTCATCGGTGACGTTTCCGGCAATGGGCGCCACCTCGCAGGACATTTTCGTCAATCCGACGGTTCAGGCCCCTACGATCAAAGGCGGCAGGTCTGTGACCGCCACGCTGCAAGCGCCGGGCGGCGCGGGTGCGCCCCCATTTACCCTGGGAGCGAATACCAGCGCGACGGTCATCATCAACAGTTCGACCGCGGCGACCGGGACCGGATTGCTGGCGAGGTACTATGATACCGCGAGCACGACCTACCTTGATGCGGCGAACTTCGGCCAGACGGGGATGTATGTTTTCACGCGATCAAGCAGTCCAACGACGACAGGCACCATTGTCGTGACCTACGTCGGCAGCACGATTCCGGGGCTGGTGGTGGGGAGTCAGGTCAAGCTGACCTTCACATCCGGGAACGCCAACCTGAATAACGCAACCTTCAATAACCTTGCCTATCCGGTGACCGCGGTGACGGCGTCCACATTCACGGTGTCCATCACTTCGGCGTCTTCATTCTCCGGGCTCACGGCCACTAACGGAAACTGCAACTTCAGCATCCAGTCCTTCACGCATCCGGCCACAGTCACGCGAGTGGATCCAACGGTCAATTTTGATTGGGTGTATGGAACGCCAAACGCTGTCACGATCTTGCCGAATAACTCGGCGGATAACTATTCCGCGACCTGGGAAGGGTATCTCAGCCCTACGACTGCGGGTTCCTACATTTTCCAACTCGACGCTGATGACAAAGCGAGGGTGTTTCTCGATACGGGAATTGGACTGACGCAGATTGTGGAGCACAACTGGGATGGACCAGCGACGGTTGGGACTTTCAAGCAAAGCGCGGCGATCCCGCTTGTGGTGCCTGCGACTCCTGCTCAGCGCTACAAGATTCGGGTGGAACATGTGGAGACCACGGGCGACGCTCGGTGTCGGCTCCAGTGGAATGTGAATGGCGGCACGTTTGCGAATATTCCGCAGGCGAACCAATTCACGCACACGCAGGCGATGAGCAGCTACAGCTACACGGCCACGACCGGCAATGCGGTTATTTCCCCGAGCGGCGGACACACCTTCAATGTGAATGATTCCGTGACTTTGGCGTTCTCATCTGGAGTGCTTTTCACCCCAGGCGCCAGCTCCACTCATAATAAGACGTACACGATCAACGCGATCAACGGCACCACGAGCTTTACCGTCCCCATCACCGGCTTCTCGGTCCCCATCACCGGGGCTGCGACCACGGCGGGCAGTCCGAATATCCTCGTTCCTTCCACCACGGGACTGGCCGTCGGCATGGCGATAAGCGGGACGGGGTTGCCGGCCAATGAATTCATTACGGCAATCATCCCCTCGGCGAACGGCCCCGGTCTGATCTCGGTGACCACCGGCACCGGTGTGACGGTTCAGGCGAGCACGACGCTCTCCGCGGTTTTGCCAACGACCGGAACGCCCACGGGCGGCGGTTTCGTCCTTAATATCCCCACGCCGCCGAATACCCCAAGCCCGCAAACGGGGTTGTATAACCTTTGCTACGGCAACACTGGCTTCACCGGCTCACCCGGGCGCATAGGCGTGGACTCGGGGGTCACCGCTGCGAATAACGGCATCTGGGGCGCGGGCACGCCTGACGCGACCAAGATCCAGCCGGAGACCTTCTCGGCCCGCTGGACTGGCCAAGTGCAGCCGCAATACTCAGAATTATACACGTTCACCGTCGTGGCGGACGATGGGTGCCAGATGTGGATCAACGGACAGTTGCAGGACCTCAAGATGGTCCCTTCCGCGAACACCAGCGGTGCGACCTACAGCTATAATTCCGCCAGCGGTGATGCGGTGATCACCTATTCGGGTCTGATCGTGAAACCGGACAGCTTCATCGTCGGGGAAATCGTCCGCCTCGATCCCTCCAGCGGCAACCTGACTCACGGCAACGGCAGCACCTACACCTATGACGGCGTCAATGGCATTCTCACGGTCAATTATTCCAACCTGGCGAATATCATACCGGGTGGATTTAACGTCGGAGACACCATTGAACTCGATCCCACCCTAGGCACCTTGAGTTCTTTGAGCACCCTCCCTTATGTGATCACCAGCGAGCCCAGCAACAGCACGTTCACCGTTTATATCGCACCGGGATTGTTCGATAGCGAGCTGCCGGTCACCGTGCCAAATGCGTCCACTTCCGCAGGGAGTGCCATAGTTGCTGTTCCGTCCACCGCCGGCCTTGCCGTGGGCATGGCCGTCAGTGGGGCCGGCATCCCAGCCAATGAATTCATCACGGCGATCGGAACGGGACAGATCACGATCACCACGGGCACGGGTGTTACCGCACAGGTGAGCACGACCCTGACATGCAGCAGCACGATCAATATTCTTGATACCCGAAATGCCGTTGTCACCGCGGTCTCGCCCGTGGGGAGTTCGCCCACCACCTTCACGGTCAATCTCGGCTCCGGGAAATATAGCAGTGGGTCGGGCACCATTAACATTGATATTGCCAACAAGTCATTCAAGGACTGGTCGTCCAACGGCAATGAGCGATATGTCCGCATCCCGATGCTCGCTGGGGTTCGATACGACATTCAGCTCGATTTCTTCGAAAACACCGGTTACTCGCGCAGCCAGCTCTTTTGGTATAGCCCAAGCCAGCCGAAGCAGATCATCCCTGCCGAGCGCCTCTATCCTTCCAATGGCCCTCTCGCGCCGGCCGCGCATATCACCTCGACTGATGCGACGGCGCTGGTCGGTGGTGCCTTCTCGCTGGCGCTGTCCGGGAGCAATGGGGCGGGCGTTACTTTGAGCGGCACGCCTGGATGGCTGAACTTCACCGGTGGCGTGCTCAGTGGAACGCCGCCGGCAGGCGCAGCGGGTGATTACCAGATCCTCGTCACCACGGCTAACGCGGCCGGTACCAGCACCTCGGTGGTGAACCTGCACGTCGCTGCAAACTCCGGAACTGTCGTCCGCGAATATTGGAACGGCACCTACGCCAGCGTGGCCAACATTCCTGTCGGGACCACGCCGGTCGGTTCGGGCGACCTCACCAGCTTGGAGGGGCCGACCGATTTCGGCGACAGCTACGGTGCGCGCATCCGCGGCTACATCACCGCGCCGACGACGGGCAACTATTACTTCTGGATCGCCGGCAGCAACGCCGCGGAACTCTGGATTTCCAACGACGACGAGCCCATCAATGCTTTCAAGCGGGCCTGGATTACGTCCGGCAGCACCACGCCACGGACATGGAATATCGGAGGGACCGAGACGGCTCAGAAATCCTCCTGGCTGGCGCTCGAACAGGGCAGGAAATATTACTTTGAAATCCTGCACAAGGCGGACGTCGGCAGCGGCGACAACGTCGCGGTGGGCTGGGCCAAGCCCGGGGAAGCCCTGACCACGCCGAGCGAGGTGGTGCCGGGCTATGCGCTCTCGACTTACACTCCGCCGGCGCCGGGTTCGACGCCCGGCACGCTTTACGTGGCGACCATGCTTTCTCAAAGCTCCGCGGCTACCAACGGCGTTGGCAATTCCACACTCCGCCTTAGTGCCGACGAGACTTACGCGACCATGACCCGGACTTACTCTGGGCTGTCAGGCGCCATTACGAGTGAGCATATCCACGTGGACCCTTATCTGAATCACGCCTCGGCGATTGTCTTCGACATTGATCAGCCCGGCGCGGCCCAGACTAATTCCGGTGGCGGATTGCAACCCGATGGAAGTTACAAGTGGATCATTTTGCCGATCGGCGATCTCTCTGCGGCGGACATCGTTGAGATTATCAAGGAGGGCAAAGCCTACATCAACCTCCACACCGCCCTTTATCCGAACGGCGAAATCCGGGGTAATTACACGCTTGCGATCGGTTCCCGTACCTTCACGCCGCCGCCGCTGGCACAGTCGTGGACGGATGACGCCGGCCTTGCGGGCACTCTCGGCGATGCCGCGAGAGCACGGTTCCTGACTCAGGCGACATTTGGCCCGAACATTGCCGACATGACAGCGTTGAAAACCATGGGCAGCTATTCGGCTTGGATAGACGCCCAATTTAACCTGTCGCCCTCGTTGACCAGCCGTCTTTTGCCCGAGGTGATCCGGACCGAAAACGCCAGCGCCCAAGGCGGGGCTTACGCTGATGCTCTGACCTTCAACGCGTGGTGGCGGGACGCAGTGACCGGGCCGGACCAATTGCGCCAGCGGATCGCCTTTGCCCTGAGCCAGATTCATGTGGTCTCCGCCCAAGGACCTTTGTCTAACAACGCCCTCGCGACCGCTTACTTCTACGACAAACTCGCGGACAACGCCTTCGGAAACTTCCGCGATATTCTCAAGGACACGACGCTGACCCCCTCGATGGGCCGCTACCTCGACATGCTGCGCAACGACAAGCCGGATCAGACGGTAGGGCGCATCCCGAACGAGAATTATGCCCGTGAGATCAAACAGCTCTTCTCGGTCGGGCTTTACCGCATGTGGCCCGATGGAACGCTGATGCTCACCTCGAAGGACTCGCCGATCGACACTTACACGCAGCGTGAGATTGTCGGTCTCGCCCATGTGTTCACCGGATGGGATTATGGCTACGACGGTCCCATGCGTACCTCGTTTGGTTCCGGCACGAGCTGGGTCCGCCAGATGCGCGAGACGCCGGTGCGCCACTACACGGGGCCAAAGCGGATGCTGAACAACGAAGTGCTGCCGGGTCTGCCTAGCTTGGGCACCCAGGCGCTTGATCCGTATGCGACGCACACCTTCAACAACTACACCGATCCATCCTATCAGGCCCTCCCGGCACAGGAACTCGATAAGGTACACGATATCCTTTTCAATCACCCGAACGGCGGTCCGTTCATCTGCCGCCAGCTCATACAGCGGCTGGTGACGAGTAATCCGTCGCGCGATTACCTCTATCGCGTGGTGCAAAAGTTCAACGACAACGGCTCCGGTGTGCGCGGCGACATGAAAGCCGTGATCAAGGCCATCCTGCTCGATTACGAGGCGCGCAGCCCCGCGCTGCTCAATATCCCGGCCTACGGCAAGCAGCGCGAACCCATCATGCGTGTGGCTGCGGCAGGAAGGGCGCTCCGTGCCGCTCCTTTCTCAGGCACCTATGTCCAGAGTGCCACCCCGGTGAGTACCGCGCGAAATATCACAGTTACAACCACGACGCCTCACAACTTGGCGAGTGGCAACAGCGTCTTCCTCGAATTCACCTCTGGCAGTCCGACGCCTTGGATCGGGGCTTATTCCGCAACCGTCACAGGTGCGAACACATTCACCGTGACTGCTCAGGGTTGGATGACTGGGACTTACAGCCAGTCGGCAGGATCCAACGACATGACCATTAACATCAGCAGCCATTGGCTGCAGTCGGGTCAGCAGGCATTCTTCGTGTTCACCAGCGGCACGGCCGTCGGACTGGCTGGGCTGGACAATCAGGCGAACACCGCCTTTAACTCGAACTGCACCGACAACCCCAACGCGGTAGCGGGGACGACCTTCCATATTACCGCGCCCGACACGACGGCGCGCAGTGGCGCTGTCATGATTCCGCGGTTCAGCCCGGGCAGCTATACCATCAGCGCGTCCGGTCTTGCGGCTCCGAACGACCGAAGGGTGACAATGGATACGAACATCAATCACGAATTGAACGTGGGCGATCAGGTTCAGATCAACTTCTACGACGGAAATCCCCTGCCGGGGGACAGGGTGGTGACCGTCGAATCGGTGGTGGACCTGAATACGTGGACCTTCCTCGCGCCCAGCGCCGGGACCAACCTCAGTGCGCTTCAAGCGCTTGATCAAGTGTTTCAGTTCCCCCTCAAAGCCCTGCCGTTGGCCCGCACCGGAAACGTGGGTTCGCGGCCGAGCACGTTTGCGATGGGCGAAACCACCACGACCCTTCAGCAGTCCCCGCTCAATTCGCCGACAGTCTTTAACTTCTTCCTGCCCGACTTCAAGTATCCCGGCTCGCTCGCCTCGCAAGGGATCACTACGCCGGAGTTCCAGCTTACCGCGGAAACGACGGCTATCAGCCAGGCGAACTATCTTTACAATGGCGTGTTCAACCCGACCACCAACACCAGCGGCTTGAGCAGCTTCAACAACGGCAACAATTCGCTGGTCATGGACACGAGCGCATGGATGGGAACGACCGCCGCAGACCTTGGGCTCGGTGCGCCGGGGAACGGTGCGGTGCCTTGGACCCACAATCAGAACATCCCCACGCTGATTGATCAGTTGTCCACCTTGCTTTCGGCCAGCCAATTGTCCGCGACCACCAAGACGATCATCCAGAACTTCATCGAGAGGCCGATTGCTTCCATCTCGCCCGGCAGTCCCAACACCAACCCGTGCATCGTGACCACGGTCGGCAACCATGGCTACTCCTCAACCGATACAGTAGTGATCAGCGGTGTTACCAACGGGACATTCTCCACAACCCTAAACAGCAACTCGATAGCCCGCGCGATCACGGTGACGGGCCCGACCACCTTCACGGTGACCGGTGTCACTTGCACGGTGGCGCCGAACGGAACGGGTGTCGCCACCGCGCACGTTTCGCCCCTCGCTTATAACATGGGAACGACGACGCCGACCGCGACCGAAAAACGCGACCGTCTGCGCAGCATCATTCACCTTATCCTCACCAGTCCCGACTTCACCATCCAGCGATAGACCTCCATGAAACCTGCCTCCCAATCCAAACTCAGTACGCGCCGGGATTTCATCCGCCAAGTCTCATGTGCCGCGGTGGGCACCGCGGCGATCGCCAACACGATCCGAGATCTCAGGTTGATCAACGCCGCCGTCGCCTTCAAT
>JBDSAR010000631.1:0-3262 GCA_039922035.1 Chthoniobacteraceae bacterium | reverse complement strand
AGGCCGTGCTTGCGCGCCCAACGGCCATTGCCGTCCATGATGATCGCAATGTGCCGCGGGGTGCTCAAAGCACGATGGTCTGCTCGCGTCCCGGACCGACGCTCACGATGCCGAGTTTCGCGCCGGTGAGTTTGGCGATGGCTTGCAAATACGAGCGGCACTTCGCCGGCAGATCACCCCATTTTTTCGCGGCGGTGGTGTCCTGCTGCCAGCCGGGGAATTCCACATAGACCGGCTTGCATTTTGCGAGTGCGTCGAGGTCGGTCGGCGGGTAGTCGATGGTCTTGCTGCCGAGTTTGTAGGCGACGCACACTTGGATTTTCTTGAGCGTGTCGAGGCCGTCCGTGTTCGTCACGGCGAGTTCGTCAATGCCGTTCACGATCGCCGCGTAGCGCGTGAAGACGGCGTCGAACCATCCGCAGCGCCGCGCGCGTCCGGTCGTCGCGCCGAACTCCCGCCCGAGGCCGTGCAGAAATTCACCGAGTTCGTCATTCTCCGAGGGGAATGGACCTTCGCCGACACGCGTCGTGTAGGCCTTCATCGTTCCGACGACCTTGTCGATGCGGTTCGGCGCGACACCCGAGCCGGTGCAGGCGCCGCCGGAGGTAGTGTTCGACGAGGTGACGTACGGATACGTGCCGTGATCGATGTCGAGGAAAGTGCCCTGCGCGCCTTCGAAGAGCATGCGCTTCTTCGCGCAGACCGCGTTGTGCAGATACACGACGGTGTTGCCGAGGAAGGGCGTGATGATCTTCGCCGCCTTGAGGTATTCGTCCTTGCACTTGCGGAAATCGAGCGGCTTCACCCCGAGGAGCTTGAGCTGCACATTCGCCTCGGTGAGCCGCGCCTTCAGCCGTTCGGAAAATCGCACCGGCTGGAGCAGATCGCCGGTGCGAAGACCGGTGCGCGCGGCCTTGTCGCTGTACGTCGGACCGATGCCCCGGCCCGTCGTGCCGATCTTGCCCTTGCCCTTCGCAGTCTCCTTCGCGCGGTCGAGCGCGCGGTGGTGCGGCAGCGTGAGGTGGGCGCAATCGGAGATCATCAGGTTGTCCTTCGTCACGCGGATGCCCTCTTTGCGCAGGCCCTCGATTTCCTCGGCGAGCGAAACGGCATCAATGACGACGCCATTGCCGATCACGCACATCGTGCCGCGCCGGAGAATCCCGCTCGGGATGAGGTGCAGGACGTATTTTTTCCCATCCACGATGACGGTGTGCCCCGCGTTGTTGCCCCCTTGCGAGCGGACGACGAGGTCCGCTTTCTCGGTGAGAAAATCAATGATTTTGCCTTTGCCTTCGTCGCCCCATTGGGCGCCGACAAGGATGGTATTCGCCATGTGTGTGGTGTGCTTGCGTTACGTTTTGGAACCCAAGGACTGGCCTCGGGGGCGGGGAGAGTAGCGTCCGCGCGATGTCCCGCAAGCGGGAACGATGGCGGCCAATGTCGGAAAGGCTTCCAGCCTGTCCCGCGGTTGCAGGAAATACGGGGGTCGTTCAGACTTTCAGATGTCTTGGGTTCAGATGCTCGCTACCGCGGACACGATGGCCGGCGTGCCTTCGCACTGGCGGGACGCGCGGGCTTCCGATTAGAGTCGCCCTTCCTTCACTCACTTTCCCCAATCCATACCCCCATGCCTACGAACTGGTGCAAACTCGCAATCCTCACTGATGAAGTCTCACAGGAACTCGACGACGTGCTGCGTTTCGCAGCCGATTTCAAACTCGACGGCATCGAAGTCCGCAGCCTTTTCGGCCACGCGTTCAAGGATCTCACGAAGGACGCCTTGCAGCTCATCGCGAAAAAATCGCGCGATGCCGGGCTGGCGATCGCCGGGGCAGCCTCGCCGGTCTTCAAATGCAACCTCGATGCGCCGGACGAAATCGCGGCGCATGTGGAACTGTTCAAGCGCTCCGTCGAGGCGGCGCAGATCCTCGGCACGGACATCGTGCGCGTGTTCGCATTCCTGCGCCGATCGCATCCCGCGACAAGCGACGACTTGAAGCGCGCCGCGTCGCATTTTCCAAAGCTGCTCGATGTGGTTCGCGGCACGGATATCCGCATCGGGATCGAAAATGAGGCGAGCTGCGTGGTCGGCAATGGCGCGGAGACGGCGGAGTTTTGGAAGCACCTGCCGCCGTCGCCGCAGCTCGGCGTCGTGTGGGATCCGTGCAACTGCATTTATCTCGAAGGAACGAACGATCCAATCCGCGACGACTACCCCGCGGTCGCCGATCATGTCATCCACGTCCATGTGAAGGACGCCGCTCGCGAAGGCACGAAGTCCGCGCTGAAATGCGTGGAACTCGGCAAGGGCTCGATTGATTTCCCTGGCCATATCCGCGACCTGAAGGCGCGTGGCTACAAAGGCTGGATCACGCTGGAGACGCACTGGCGCAGTGTCCCGCTCGACGATGCCACACAGCACCTGCCTGCAGGATACGGCTTCTCCGCGAATGCCGAACCCGCGAGCCGCATCTGCATGGCGACCTTGCAGCGATGGGTCGCGGAGGCGTAGCGCACAGCGCCGCATTATTTCGGGTTCGCGCGCCGTCCCCGCCGCATTGCCATCGGGATGAGTGCCTCCGGCGCTTGTGACGACGGCGACAGGGATGTCGCCGCTCCCAGTGGCGCGCCGGATACGCTTTACCAATCACCGTTCACCGATCACTAATCACCGCCCCCGAGCATACGACACTCACGTTTTCACCCACATACTCCCGCACCCCATGTCCACACCCGTCCGCTTCGCACTCGTCGGCACCGGCAATATCTCCGGCATCCATGCACAGGCCATCAGCGAAATCCCCGGCGCGCAGCTCACCGCTGCGTACTCTGTCGCGGGCCTCGCGCCTTTTTGTGAAAAGTGGGGCATTGCCGCCGCCGCATCGCTCGATGACCTCTTTGCCCGAAAAGACGTGGACGCCGTGTGCATCACCACGCCGAGCGGTTCGCACGGCGAGCCAGCCATCGCGGCGCTGAAGGCCGGGAAGCATGTCCTCTGCGAGAAACCGATGGAGATCAATGTGGAGAAGATCGACGCCATCATCGCGGCATCCAAGGCGAGCGGCACGATCCTCGCGGCCGTTTTTCAGAGCCGCTTTGGCGAAGGTGCGCGCACGGTGAAGCGCGCGGTGGATGCCGGCCGCCTCGGTCGTCTGACTATCGCGAGCGCATACGTGAAGTGGTGGCGCACGCAGGCGTACTATGACAGCGCGGGCTGGCGCGGCACTTGGGAAATGGACGGCGGCGGCGCGCTCATGAA
>JBDSAR010000630.1:0-1583 GCA_039922035.1 Chthoniobacteraceae bacterium | reverse complement strand
TCGCACCGCGCAGGCACCGCATTTTTCGACTCCCGCGCCCGCATTTCCTTCATGGTGACAAAGCCGCACGCATCCGTCATCCTCCGCGGCAATGCTGAAGCTTCTCTTTCTTGGCGATATCGTTGGTGAACCGGGCCGCAGGGCAGTCATCGAGACCGTGCCGCATTGGCGCGAGGAACGCGGAATAGATTTCGTCGTCGTGAACGGCGAGAATTCCGCGAACGGACGCGGCATCACGCCGAAGATTTGCACCGACCTGCTCCGCGCAAAAGTCGCGGTGATCACGAGCGGCGATCACATCTGGGATCAAAAGGAAATCGTCCCGCACCTCGACATGGAGCCGCGGCTGCTGCGCCCAATCAATTATCCGCCCGCCACGCCCGGTCGCGGCAGCATCGTGCTCGACACACCGAAAGGGAAAGTCGCCGTCATCAACGTGCAAGGCCGCACCTTCATGCAGCCACCGCTGGAGAATCCGTTCCTCGCCATGCAGGCCGAAGTCGAGCGGCTGCGGCAGGAGACGCGCGTCATTTTCGTGGATATGCACGCCGAGACCACGAGCGAAAAGATCGCGATGGGGCGTTTTCTCGATGGTCGCGTGAGCGCGCTCGTCGGCACGCACACGCACACGCAGACGGCGGACGATCAGATTTTTCCCGGCGGCACCGCGTTCCTCTGCGACGCGGGAATGTGCGGCCCGGTCGTGAGCTGCCTCGGGCGCGAGGTGGAGCCGATCATCCAGCGATTTCTCACCGGGCGTCCGATCCAATATCCCGTCGCCGGTGGCCCGGTGAAGCTGCACGGCGCGATCATCGAGATTGATGAGAACACGGGACGCGCGCTGAAGATCGAGCGCGTCGCAGAAATGTATCATCCGCAGCACGGCTGAGCTGCCATCATCCGCAGCACATGATCGCAGTCGAAGGCCTCACCAAACTTTACGGCGACGTCACCGCGGTCAGTGACCTCACGTTCACCGTGGAGCCCGGCAAAGTGATGGGCCTCGTTGGACCGAACGGCGCGGGCAAAACGACCGCGCTGCGCTGCATCGCCGGCATCATTCCCGCAACGCACGGACGCATCGGGATCGACGGCCACGATCTGCACGACGACACGCTCGCGGCAAAAAGGCTCCTCGCATTTTTCCCCGATGAGCCGCGCCTGTTCGATTACCTCACTGTCCGCCAGCATCTCGAATTTACCGCCCGGCTCTATCAGGTGCGCGACGCCGCGGAGCGCAGCCGCGAGCTCCTCGACGCGCTCGAGATGACTGAAAAGGCGGGCGTGCTTCCCGGCGAACTTTCGCGCGGAATGAAGCAGAAAGTCGCGCTCGCGTGCGGCTTTCTGCACCAGCCGCGAGTGATGTTTTTCGACGAGCCGCTCACCGGCCTCGACCCGCTCGCCATCCGCCGCACGAAGGATCTCATCGTGCAAAAGGCGCGCGACGGGGTGGCGGTCATCATCAGCTCGCACCTGCTGCACTTGCTCGAGGAAGTGTGCAGCCACGTGCTCATCCTGAAGCGCGGGAAAAAAATCGCGCACGGCACGCTCGAGGAAATCCGCGCGCAGTTCCGCGAAGGCGA
>JBDSAR010000629.1:0-3337 GCA_039922035.1 Chthoniobacteraceae bacterium | reverse complement strand
CACGCACCAGCCGCGCCCGGTCTCCACGGTGCCGACGAGTGCGGCGATTGTGAGCATCACCGCGAGCCACTCGACGCCTTCACGATGCGCGACAAATGCGGCGGCAAATAGGACGACGGCCATGATGCCGCGGTAGATGCGGCCGCCGCGTTCGATGTTGGGAGTCCAGAAACCCATCAAGAATCCCGTTTCAGCCGAGATTCGCCGAGCGGTAGAGCTGCGCGTAGCGCCCGCCGCGCGTGACGAGTTCGGGGCCTTTGCCTTCTTCCAAAACCGTGCCGTCGCCGAGCACCACGATTTTGTCCACGCGATGCACGGTCGCGATGCGGTGCGTGATGATCAGCGTGGTGCGGCCACGCATGAGTTCCTCGAGCGTGGTCATAATCGCGGCTTCGGTCGTCGGATCGAGCGCGCTGGTCGGTTCGTCGAGGATCAGGATCGGCGCGTTTTTCAAAAATGCGCGCGCGATGCCGAGACGCTGCCGCTGGCCGACGCTGAGATGCCCGCCGCGCTCGCCGACTTGCGAACGGTAGCCATCCGGCATCGCGGTGATGAAGTCGTGCGCCTGCGCGCGCTTTGCGGCCTCGATGATTTCCTCCTCGGTCGCATCCGGCCGGCCATACGCGATGTTCTCCCGCACGGTCGTGGAAAAGAGCAGCGTGTCCTGGAGCACGATGCTGATCTGGTTGCGCAGCGACTTCTTGGTGAACTCACGCAGGTCGCATCCGTCGAGCAGCACGCGGCCCGCGGTCGGATCATAGAAGCGAGGCACGAGCGCGAGCATTGTGCTTTTTCCCGCGCCGGTGCCACCGACGAATGCCACCGTCTGACCGGACTCCACATGCACATTCACTTTCTCCAGAATGAGACGGTTCGCCGCGTAGCCGAATGCGACATTTTCCAGCACGATGTCGCCGCGCGTCTCCGTCAGCTCGCGGGCGTCGGGCGCGTCGGGCACGTCATTCGCGCGGTCGAGCACCTCGAAGCACCTTTGCACGCCAGCCGCCGCGCCTTGCAGTGCCCACGCGATGTGTGTGAGCGCTTCGAGCGGCTGGTAGAGCATGAGCAGCAGCGTCGAGAGATACCAGATTTGCCCGATGGTGAGAGTGCCTTCCATCACGTGTCGCGCGCCGACGTAGAACATCGCCGCCGAACTCGCCGCGACGAGCGTGCCGACGAGCAGCGCGCTTTTCATCGAGGTCGCATTCAGCCGCAGGTTTGCCTCGAGACTGCCGTGCGCGCGCAATTTGAACTGCCCGACCTCGTGCTCCTCGCGGCCAAATGCCTGCACCATTTTCACCGAGCTGAGCCCCTCCTGCGCGACCATGAGCACCGCGCTCTCCTGCTCGGCGATCTCCGTGGACTGCTCGCGGATGCGTTTCGCGTAGAGGAAAATCGCGAGCACCATGAACGGCACGACGAGCAGCGAGAGCAGCGCGATCTGCCAGTCGAACGCCCACATCGTCGCGAACGTCGCGGCGAGCGTGATCACACTTTGAAAAATGAAGAACCACTTGCTGTACACCGACTGGATGCTCTGCGAATCGTACGCCACGCGAAAGCTGCTGTCCGCGCTGCGCCGCTCGTCGTGGAATTTCAGCGGCAGCGAATGCAGGTACGCGTACAGCTCCGTGCGCAGCCGCAGCAGCGAGTGCAGGCTCACGCGCAGCGTCATGATGCTCGTGAGGTAGCCGATTCCTCCCGCGAGGATGTGCAGCAGCACCATGAGCCCGCACACGATCGCGAGAATGGCCGGCAGACTCCATCCGCCGAGATCGTGACCCCAGATCGATAGGCCCGCGCCGGTCGCCGATGCCGATGCCGGCAGCAGCTTGTCCACGATGAACGCGAGCGGCCACGGACGCAGCAGATTGAACACATTGCCGAGCAACGTGAGCGCCATCGCCCCGGCCGTTGGCCCGATATAGGGACGGAAATACGCAAACGCTCGGCGATGGACGGACATTGGTCCGACAGGATTACGCTCCGGGCGCGCTTTGCAATGGTGGATGCGGAGTCGCGCTGGGAGCGGCGACTTGGAAGTCGCCGCTCGCATTTTGATCCTCGCCATGTGCGGGCAAAAAGACACGCTTGCCTTCGTTCAATTCCCAAACCCACTCCTCCATGAAAACCTCTCGCCTCCTGCTCGCCGCCGCCTTTTCACTCTGCGCATCCGCATGGTCCGTCGCCGACACCGCCACGCTCACGCTCGCCGATTTCACGGATGCAAACGGCGGCAAGCCCAGCGCCGGATGGGTGGCCGAGGAAGGCGGCGTCATTCACCTCTCAGGAAAAGGCGCGGGATTTTTGGTTTCGCAGAAGGAGTATTCGAGCTTCGTGCTGGAGTGGGAATGGAAGCTCGCCGAGGGCGGGAACAACGGCATCAAATTTTGGGTGACGAAGGTCGGCGGAAAGGAATGGCTCGGCATCGAGTATCAGATGATCGACGATCTGAAGCACGCCGACGGACTCCGGGGCGGCAGCCATAACACGGGCAGCATCTATGACATCGTGGATTCCGCGAAGGACAAGATCCTCAAGCCCGTCGGCGAATGGAACACGAGCCGCATCGTCGTGAAGGACGGCAAGATCGAGCACTACCTGAATGGCAAGCTCTGCTCCTCCGCGGACACGACGACCGACGACTGGAAGGCGCGGATCGCGAAGAGCAAATTCAAGAACAAGGAAGGCTTCGCGCCCGGCCACGGAAAGTTCATGCTCACCGAGCACGGCGATCCGACGTGGTTCCGGAACATCCGCGTGACCACGCCGTAGAAGGAGCGCCGCGCGTCCCCGCCGGCCATCCCCCTTTACTCGCGCAGCGGGCATTTTCAAAACACCGGCGTTCTTCCTGGCGCTTGCATGCGGCTGTCGCCGCGAGTTGCCGGCGAGGACGCCAGCGCTCCATCTCTACCCGAGCCGCAGCACCTGCGCGTCGCCTGCGTCCGGCATCCAGTCGAGATGCGTGGTGGTGATGATGCGCTGCGCATTTTCCGGGAGCGCAGCAAGCAGCGCGTTGCGACGGGTCGGATCGAGTTCGCCGAAGATGTCATCAAGCAGCAGCAGCGGGGGAGTGCCGAAATGCCGCTCCAGCAGGCGAGCAGCGCCGAGCTTCAGCGCGAGCACGAGCGTGCGCTGCTGGCCTTCGCTGGCGTCGTCGGCGCTGAGATCGTTCAGGAAAAAATGCACGTCATCACGGTGCGGGCCGATGGTCGTCTGCCGCAGCCGCGCATCCTCGCGCTGCGCGGTGGCGAGCGTCGCGGCAAAGTCACCGCCGTCGCCTGCCACGTATTCCAGCCGCAGCGACTCGCGTCTCCCGCTGATCGCGAGATGCGCC
>JBDSAR010000628.1:0-5526 GCA_039922035.1 Chthoniobacteraceae bacterium | reverse complement strand
GGCGCGGAGTTCCTGAAATTCCTCCGGCTGCGCAGCGCGTCGTAGCGTAGGTCTCCAGACCTGCGCAACGATCGATCACCAGCGGGCGCAGCTCTGGAGAGCTACGCTACCGGTGCGCCACAAGGATCGGCTCGCCAAGGCGCGCGGCGTCGGTTTAGTTCCCGCGCGTCATGACCTCCACGAAATTCCTCCTCGCCGCAGCGCTGCTCACGTTCAACCTTCACGCGGAGGAAAACTGGCCGCAGTTCCGCGGGCCGAATGGCGACGGGCGAAGCGATGCAAAATCACTTCCGACCGAACTCGGCGAAGGCGTGCATGTGAAGTGGAAGACGCCGACCCACGGCAAGGCGTGGTCCTCGCCGGTCATCTGGGGCAACGAAATCTGGCTCACGACGGCGACTGAGGACGGGAAGGAACTCGGCGTGATGGCGTTCGACAAGACGACAGGAAAGGTGCTGCACGACAAGGTGCTCTTCAAAGTCGCGGAGCCGCAGTTTTGCCACAAGTTCAACAGCTACGCCTCGCCGACTCCGGTGATCGAGGATGGCAAACTTTACGCAAGCTGGGGTGCGCCGGCCATCGCGTGCATTGACACGAAGACGTGCGCGGTGCTGTGGGAGCGGCGCGATTTTGTGTGCAATCACTTCCGCGGAGCGGGCAGTTCACCGATCATCTGGAACGGGCTGATGTTTTACCCTTTCGACGGGAGCGACCACCAGTTCATTGTCGCGCTCGACAAAAAAACCGGCAAGACCGTGTGGGAGGATAAGCGCTCCGTGGACTACAAGGACCTCCAGCCCGATGGAAAACCGGAGGCTGACGGCGACTGGCGGAAGGCCTTCGGCACGCCGCACGTCATTGAGTGGAAGGGCAAGCCGCTGCTGCTCTCCAGCGGTGCGAAGGCGCACTACGCGTATGAGCCCGCGACGGGCAAGGAAGTGTGGCGCTTCGGTCAGGAAGGTGTGCACAGCGCGTCTTCACGCCCGGTGATCGGCCACGGCATGTGGTTCCTCACGCCGGGCTTCGGCAAAAAGAATCAGATGATGGCATTGAAGCTTGGCGGCAGTGGGGAGCTGGACGAATCGTCCGTCGCGTGGCGTGCAGCCAAGGCCGCGCCGACGAAGCCCTCGCTGCTGCTCGACGGCGATTACATTTACGCCGTGGATGACAAGGGCATCGCGTGGTGCATCGAGGCAAAGACCGGCGAGGTGAAATGGAGCGAGCGCATCGGCGGCGACTACTCCGCATCGCCACTGCTCGCGGGCGGGAAGCTCTATTTCTTCAGCGAGAATGGAGTCGTGACCGTGGTCGCCGCCGCGCCGGAATTCAAAAAGCTCGGTGGCGGAAAATTCGACGACGGCTTCATGGCCGCTCCCGCGGTGAGCGGCAAGGCGCTCTTCCTGCGCACGCGCACGGCGCTCTACCGCGTGGAAGAATAGCCGATGCCCTCGCTCGTCGAAAGCCTCGCACTGCTCGCCGACGCCACGCGTCTGCGACTGCTGCTGCTGCTCGGCGAGGAGGAGTTGTCCGTCGTCGAGCTGCAGGAGATTCTCGGCATGGGCCAGTCGCGCATTTCGAACCACCTCGCGCAACTCCGCCAGGCCGGGCTTGTGCGCGACCGCCGCTCCGGGAAAAACATTTACTACGCACTCGCCGAACGCGAGGCGCTGCCGGACCTCGATCCGATCCTCAACGCCGCACGGCGTGAGATCGCGGAAGCGGAGCGCGACCGCACGGCGCTGAAGGTCGCGGTGCAAAAACGCAACGACCGCACGCGCGAATACTTCAACAAGCTCGCCGGGAAATTTGGCCGCACGCACTGCCCCGGCAGGACGTGGGAAGCGGTCGCGCATTTCCTTTTCCTCCTCGTGCCGCCGACGACGATCGCCGCGGATCTCGGCGCAGGCGAAGGGACGCTCTCGCAGCTTCTCGCGAAGCGTGTGCAGAAAGTCATCGCGGTGGACAACAGCGAGAAGATGGTCGAATTCGGCGTGAAGCTCGCGAAGGAACACGGACTGCAAAACCTCGAATACCGCCTCGGCGACATCGAGAACCCGCCGATCGAAGCGGGCAGCGTGGACCTCGTGCTGCTCAGTCAGGCGTTGCATCACGCAGAGCATCCGCAGACCGCGATCGCCGCTGCGCAAAAGCTGCTGCGCACGGGCGGGCGCATCGTCGTGCTGGATCTGCTCCAGCATCAGTTTGAGGAGGCGCGCGAACTTTACGCGGACCGCTGGCTCGGCTTCGGCGAAGCGGACCTGCACGGCTGGTTGGAGAAGGCGGGCTTCACCGTCATCGAGGTGATGACCGTCGCACGCGAATCACAGCCGCCGCATCTGCAGACGCTGCTCGCGACGGGCGTGAAGGCCTGAGCCTACTCCGCGCGGATTTCGATCGGGGTGCCCACGCGAACCTTCTCGTAAATGACGCGGATCAATTCAATCGGCACGCGAATGGAGCCGTGCGCCGCGGGATAGCCGGGCAGCATCCCGCCGTGGATGCCGAAGCCCGTCTCTGTGAAACGGCAGAAAAATGGCGTCGGCTCGCTCACGTAGTGCGTTCCCGCAGGTGCGGCATCGAGCTTCATGCTGACCCCGGAGCGGACGACGCGCTCGCGCCTGTCCACGAAGTTGCCGTACATGCCGGACTGGTGGCCCTTTATTTTCTCCATCACCGTGAATTTCCCGGCCGGCGTCGGCGCAGTGCGTTTTCCAGAGGAGATCGGCGTATCGATGCACACCTCCGTCCCGGCCAGGAGCATCAGGCGCTGCGTGGCGAGGTTCACGACGATGCGCGTGCTCTCCTGCGTGGCCTTTGCATACAGCTCAGGGACGATGCGCAAGCCGTCCTGCTTCCGGATCAAATCCGTCGCGGACATCTGCGCGGCGGATGCCTCGGCACCCTTCTCCTGGGCAAAGAGGCGCATGCAGACGAGCACAGCGGCTGCAGTGACGAGGGGATGGAAAACGCGAGGCATTGCACGCCGTTTGTACGAAGTTGCACATCCGCATCGCAATGACGGAAACGAGTGAGCCACATTGCCAGCCGCGCAGCGCACTGCCTATATGCGGGGCGACAGACCCAGTGTTTACCAGATTCCTCATCTCCGCGGCGCTCGCTGTCGCCCTGCTTTCATCCGCAGAGGCGCAGAGCCGTCGCGATCTGCGGAGCCCCGGCGTGCCGCCACCAGTCGTGACACGGGCGTTTGCAGTGCAGCGCGGCGAGAAAATCACGGTGCCGCTCGGCATCCACGGCACGCGCGGTGAACTGCTCGAATTCCTCATCCGCACGCCGCCCGCATTCGGAAAGCTGTCGCCCGTGAAAAGCACCGGCATGAATTCGGCGACCGTGACCTACACGCCGTCCGCGCGAAACAGCGTGTTTGAGGATCATTTCACGTACGCCGTGCGCGGCTCCGAAGGAGTCTCGGCGGCAGGCGTGATCACGATCCGCTTTGCCGAGACCATCGTCGCCATGCCGAAGCTGAAGGCACCGACCGAGCTGGAATTCCCGCCGGTCTTCCCAGGCCAGCGCAGTACGGCGGAGATGGACATCGCGAATGACGGCGGCGGGATCCTCGAAGGCGAGGTGGCCGTGCCGGAGCCGTGGAGCATCGAAGGGCTGAAGTTTTTCAAACTCGCCGCGGGCAAAAGCACGACATTCAAGCTCGTCTTCACACCCGCGACGGCCGGCGTGAAAACCGGCGAGGCAGTCATCACCGGATCCCAACGCAGGGTCGTCCCGCTCCGTGCAAGTGCGGAGGAACGCATGGAAGCGACACCGATGCTGCTGAAACTCACCGCGCAGCCGGGAAATCAGACGCGCTCCGGGATGCTGAAACTCGTGAACCATTCGGAAGAGGACGCGAACGTGACGCTGGAAGCCGGCGCGCGGCTGCTCACGGATCGCACCGTGAAAGTCCCCGCGCGCAGCACATCCACGGTGCCCGTCTTCGCGGATGCGGCGACCGGCGCCGCATTCGACGACACGGTGAAGCTGACCAGCAGAGAATGGAGTGTGAGCGTGAACGTGCATGCAGTCGCGGTCGGCGCGATCCTGAAATTCTCGGCGGACGAGGTGGATATCACAGGCACCGCAGCAGACGCGACAGCAGGCGGCACCGCCGTTTTGGAAAACAGCGGTGGAGAGCCGCTGACCGTGCGGCTCGATGTGGATCCTCCATTCGAGATCGAGACACGCGTCGTGACGGCGCCTGCTCGGGGCAGCGTGGAGATTCCGATCCTCGTGCGGAATGCACGTGCGGGAACATTCCGATCGATCATGAAGGCCGTGGGCGAAGGGGGATCCGCCGTCACGCAACTGAAGGCGGAAATCACAGCGGCACCCGACGCGCCGGCGACGGTCCGCACCCCGGCGCCGGCCATCGAAGACAGGCCGGGCACGACGGCGGAAGACGCGCCGAGGGAAAACGAGACAGCGCTGATTCCGCAAAACATCCGCGAGGTTCCGAACATCTTCGGAAAATTTGCCCGCGCCACCGGGACGGATTCGGCGACGATCGCCTGGCCTGCGGCTCTCGGCCCTGTGGAAAACCTGCGTGTCGAGGAACGCGTGCTTTCACTGTCCGGCGACGGCGAACTGCAAATCACGTGGGCGCCCCTGCCTGCGGCGGGCATCACATCCGCCGGCGGGCGCATCACTGCCGAACTGCGCGGACTGAGGGCGGGGACTTTTTACACCGTGCGTGTCGTGTCGGGATCGAAGGCGGATTCCTCCGTGCTGTTCACGGCGGATTTCCAAACGGTCGCGAAAAAGCCGGTCTTCACCAGTGCGACGCGCACGCCGTTGCTGGTCGTCGCGCTCTGCATCCTGCTGGCGGCCATCTGGCACTCGCGCCGCGCACAGCGACAGGCTGGAAAGTGATGGCGGCGCTCAGTCTGCGAGGGCCGCATCAACGGGTGTTTTTGATTTCGCATCCGTGCTGCCGCTCATCCAAAGCGCACCCTTGCCGAGTTTCAGCAGACCGCTGACATCGCCAAACTTCGCCGCGCCCGGCTGGAACCACGGGCTGAAAATGCTCGGCGCGTCGAGGAACCGGATTCCCTCCGTGGCGAGCACCGCCTTGTTCACAGAGCCATCGGCAAGGGCACGCGCGGCGGCGGCGATCGCGGAGGTCTTGTCGAGGGCGACGAGCACGACGCTCGACGAGCGGTGCTCGTGGTCGCGCACGAAAGCGAGCAGCGTGAGCACGTCGTGCGCGCGCTGGACGAAGAGCGAATCATTGTAGCCAAACGTGAAGCACGCAGCCTCGCGCGGGTTCTTCACTTTGCGCACGGGCGTGTCCGACTGGCCGTCGAAAACAAATTCGCCCTGCATGAGCAGATCCGGCGCGATGACGCTCACGCCCGCAGCGAGCAGGCGCGCGACGTCGGCATTCGGCTGATCGCCGTCGAGCAGCGCGGACTTTCCTTTTTCCGTGAGCCAGATCGCGGTCCGTCCGTTCCATTTTTTCGGATGAAAAAAGAGGCATGGCACCGCCTCGTGGCGCGCCTCGTTGTCCACGAC